>NZ_PNDF01000025.1:0-17112 GCF_005887195.1 Pseudoalteromonas sp. S1650
TTCTAATATCTAACTTCTAAAGTCTATTACTCATCACTTCCCCCTTTATTGTTATAGCCCAAAGCTAAACTTTAAATCGTTGCAAAAGCTGTAATTTGCCTTGTCAGCAGCTAGACTGTTTATTATAGTCACTGTTAACAATACTCGGTCGCAAGTCTAATGCCCGCAAAGATTTTTTCGAAAGCCAAAATATTAATAGTCGAAGAGCAAGCACTTGCTCAGAGCTATATGAAGCAGTCTCTAGAGGGATTGGGGTTTCGTCAGTTGCGATTTGCAGAACACGCTATTGCTGCCAAAGAACAGTGTCAAATAGAACAGTTTGATCTCATTGTTTGTTCTTTTAATCTAAGTAAACACCAGGATGGCTATCAGCTTTATGAAGAACTTAAAGTTAAACGCCTAATTAAAAACTCCACAGGTTTTATATTTATATCTGCAGAAACCAGTGGTTCTTTGGTTCATAGTGTTTTAGAGCTGCAGCCGGATGACTTTCTTGTTAAACCTTTTACTATTTACGACTTAAAAAATAGAATTGAAAAAGTTTTATTGCGAAAGCATCATCTAAAAAATATATACCAGTTGATTGATGATGAAAACGACTCAAAAGCTATAAAGAGCATTGATCAATTACTACAAAACAAATCGAATAGTTACAGTGCGATTTTATTGAGATTAAAAGGCGATGCCCTACTTCGTTTAAACAGAAATGAACAAGCCAAAGCATTTTTCAAATCTGTGCTCGATATTCAAAAATTTACATGGGCAAAAGTTGGTTTAGTGGAAGCTTTAATTGCAAATAATGAGCATACTCTCGCTCATAGAATGTTGAGGACTATGCTACAAAGGAGTGAAACACGCTTAGTAGCTCTGGATTTACTCGGAAAGTTAGAGATAAAGCTCAATAAATTTGATGATGCACAGCTTTTTTTCAGCCAAGCTGTTGAAATTGCACCTCGCAATATCGAGAGGCAAAAAACGCTTAGCCATGTTTCATTACTTAATCATGACTACGAGAAAAATTATTTAACCCAAAAAGATATAGCTAGTTATGCTAAACACTCAATTCACGACAACCCTGATGTGTACCTAAATGCGGCTCGTGCAGGGATTGATTTTGCCTTAACGACGGATCAAACCGATCAAGTTAATCGCATTTCAAGACAAACAAATCAATATTTGAGTGATTTAAAAAAACAATTTCCGAATAGTAATAATCAAACACAAATTGATGTTCTTAACGCACGTTTACATTATTTAAAAGATGAACATCAAAAGGCTAAAGCACTTATCAATCAACTTGATGAAAGTGACACTCAGATTCGTTCTGTAGATGGAGCGCTCGATAAAGCGAAAGCGTTTCATGAGCTTGGTTTTCACCATAAAGCACAGATGCTGTTTAACCAAATAATAACTCACTGTGAACGCCACCCGTCAGTAAGCGATCCGGTGTATTTACGTTATATTCAACAACAGCAAACTGAGCGACGTGATATTAAGCTTGGCCCGAAAGAGCTCAATAACCACGCTGTAACGCAGTTTAATAAAGGCCAGCTCAATACTGCGCTTGAGGCATTCACACAAGCATTTAGAATTATGCCTAAAAATGCCAGTATTGCGTTAAATCTGCTACAGTGTTTATTTGACACAAGCAGTCAAGGGCAGTCTTTCAACTTAATGCTTGCAAGAAAGTGCTACACCCTCTTAGCGTCTCAGTCTTTAGAAGATGAACAAGCTATGAGGTTTGATAAAATAAAAGCACAAGCTGCCAAGTTAAATATCAAGCTTTCTGAATAACCCTCTTCGTGGAGCATCTTTTTGAAATTAATAAAGCATCTCCTTATTGCATCTTTCATAATTACAAGCCCTATTTGTTCAGCTTCTGCAATGTTGCAATATTGGCAGCAAGCCAAAATAAACTGGCAAAGTGAGTCTGGTACACATATCAACATATTAGCAGATGAGCAGCCTGCATTTTTGGCCCTAAAACCATATATCCCTCTATTTGAAGAGTTAACAGGGATATCTGTAGGTTTTCATGCCTTAGAACAATCTCAAATGCGTGTTCGTCGCCACCAAGATTTAAGTATGCATACAGGCCTCTATGATGTACTGCCAATGGGTATAACCTTTTTGGGTGAAGCACAAAGTCGAGGCTGGATAGATCCCCTACAACCCTATATTGATAACCCAAAACTCACAGACAAAGCTTGGTATCAGTTAGAAGATATTAGCGAACGTAGCTTGGCTCTTTGTAAAATCAATGGCGCTTTATACTCGTTACCATTTGATTTTTCTGCACCGATTTATTTTTATCGTAAAGATCTGTTCGAGCACTTTAACTTAGCGGTACCCGACACGTACGAGCAACTACAAGAGACTAAAATTAAGCTTCAAAAGGCAATTGACCGCACCCCATCTTTAAATGGCATGCACGCATTTGCCTCCCGAACTCTGCCAGGTGCAGGATTAAACACTTGGACAGTGTTACCCATTATGCGTGCTTATGGTGCTGAAGTAATTGACGCGCAAGGTCAGTCTGTTTTTGATAGCCCTCAAACAGCACAAAGTCTGCAAGCATACCGAGACCTTGTAACGGGATTCGGCAATCCTGATAACAGTCGCTTGCTGCACTTTTATGAAATTCGTCGACTATTTAAAGAAGGTCAACTTGCTTCGGCGTTTTTAGCCTCTCATTTTTATAATGAAATAGATACCGCTGAAGAATCAGATATTTGGAATAAATGGGAAGCCGCGCCGTTACCAGCCGGTCCAGTCGCCCGTGAAACATCTCCTTGGTCTTGGGCATTCGCAATTAATAACCAATCAAATCAAAAAAAAGCAGCGTGGTTATTTATTCAGTGGGCAACCAGTGAGCAAACAGCGGCATTATTAAGTACAGGCGGCTCACCGCCAAGACAAAAGGTGTGGCACGAGAAACTATTTACTCTCGTAAACAAACCAGGCTTTAATAAAGCCATGTTATGGGTATTTGAGCATGCTACTCCTGACCGTTTGCAAGCTGGGATGGTTGAGTTTCCAGTTGTCGGTGAGCTTATATCGCAAACATTTAGTCAAATTTTTTATGGAGCAGACATAAAGCAATCAATAAAAGCTACTGATGCAAAAATTAATGTTAATATGCGGGCATTACAGACAAGGAGTGAAAATAAACAATGAGAGTCAGTATTGCTCATAAAATCCTACTCATTATTGGGTTTACTATTACGTTGATTTTAGGGGTAAGTACAACTTTACATGTTATTGAGTTAAAAGAGCAAACCTTGCTGAATATGAGTGAAAAAGCTAATGCCATCGTCTCACCTATGCTCTCAGAGATAAAGACCCTTACAAAAGACAATACAGTAGGTAGTTGGGTTTTAAAAATTCAAGGCATCACTCTTAAAGGTATTCTGGCAAATAATACATTTGATGATTTAAAGACAATCTACTTTATCGATCAGAATAACTTTATTGCCGCTCACCCTGATTACAGCAAAGTCGATACCTTAGAAACAAATCAAACGATAATAAAGCAGCTCAATCCAAAACAAAATTCTATCATCACTTTAGATCAACAATATGCTGTAGCAGTTCCAATCAATAACGCCCAAGATGAAAATATTGGCTATGTTATTGTTAGTTTTTCAGATATTGATTTAACATTAAAAACTAAATCAATTATCAGCAATGCTGTATCACTGTTCGCAATTTACTTACTTACTGCATTACTCATTGCTTATATCATTATACGCCGAATTATTTTACAGCCTATTGAGCAATTAGTTGAGTTTTCGCATGCAGTTACCACTGGCGATCTAAATTGCCCAATAAATATTAAAAGTCGTGATGAAATTGGCACTCTTGCCAGTGGTTTTAAAATGATGCGTGCTGCAGTAAGACAACAAATAAACAGCATGCATGAGCAACATAGTCAATTAGAAGAAACCGTTGCAAAACGAACTCAAGAATACTTGGATGCCAAAGAGCAAGCCGAGCAGTCAAACCAAGCTAAGAGCAGGTTCTTAGCGAATATGTCACATGAGCTAAGAACACCGCTTAATGCAGTATTAGGCTTCAGCCAATTACTCCAAGACAGTGAAACTGATAAAAATAAACGCCGCTATTTAGAAGCCATTTCGATCTCTGGCAGCTCTCTGCTAAACGTCCTCAATGATATTCTTGATTTATCTAAAATTGATGCAGGAAAAATGCAGCTGGACATGGAAAGGGTCGAAATTCCGACGATGTGCCATGAACTAAGTATGATGTTTTTGCAGCTCAGCGCTCAAAAGGATCTAGATTTACAGATCACTTCACACCCTGAATTTAAAACCCCTGTTTTACTTGATAGCAATAAAGTTCGACAGGTACTGACAAACTTGATCAGTAATGCGATTAAATTTACCTCACATGGTAGCGTTAAAGTTCACTTTGACTTTGAGGAACGTGAAAATGATGGCCACATTAATATAAAAATTCATGTCAAAGATACTGGCAAGGGGATCCCAACCGATCAACAAGCGCTGATTTTTAATGATTTTGAGCAAGTTCAAGGGCAACGCAGTTCTGAATTTGGTGGCACTGGACTCGGTTTAGCTATATCTCATCGCTTTATAAAATTGATGGGTGGTGAACTATCTGTAATTAGTGAAAAAGATAAAGGTAGCGAGTTTATTGTATTGCTACCAAATATAGAATTTGCCGAATCAAAAACAGAGGTTAAACATCGAAATTACCCTGCTATTTCTAGCTATCATTTTAATCCAGCTCGTATATTGATAGTTGATGATATTCCATACAACCGTGAGTACTTGGAGTCATTTCTATCACGCTGGAGCTTTACAATAGATACAGCAATAAACGGTGAAGAGGCCTTGAAAAAGGTAGAAGAGAACCAACCTGATCTGATCATTATGGATCTAAAGATGCCAGTGATGGGTGGATTAGAAGCAAGTCAGCTAATTCGTAGTGATGATCGCTTTAAGCATATTCCAATCATTGCGGTTACAGCATCGGTATTAAAAGACAATAAGGCGCAATCCAGTATTTTGACAGACTACATAATTAGTAAGCCAATTCACCGTGAGCACCTTATTTTCATCATTGCCCAGTACCTAGATTAAGTATGGGTTAAACACGCATTAGTCGCGTTTTTTCATCGCTATGGCATTCATGCAATAGCGTAAACCACTTGGCGGCGGGCCATCGGGGAATACATGTCCTAAATGTGCATCGCAAACATTACAAATAGCTTCAATACGCTGCATACCATGGCTAGAGTCCGCGATATAGGCAATGCTTTCAACACTGCTTGGCTGAGTAAATGACGGCCAGCCGGTGCCACTATCAAACTTTTCATCGCCATCAAAAAGTAAGTTGTCACAACATACACACGCATATTGACCAGGTTCAAATATCGTACATGAATCAGAGCTGTGCGGACGTTCGGTGCCTTTTAAACGGGTTACATAGAATGCATCTTGTTCGAGCTCGGCTTGCCATTCAGATGGCGATTTTTCGACTCGACGTGGAGGTGTTGGGTTGCCGTTATGGGCAAACTCTAAAATATCTTGCCAAGTTAACATAGTGCTCCCTCAGGGTTGAATACAACAGTTGCACAGTACATCACAAGCCCTACTAAGGGCAAGCAGCATGCGCCTAGTGATTAATGTGTTTGCAGCCGGATATCTATTTGTGCACGTTCACGCTCAGAAAGTAGCTGTACTAAATGGCTATTAATTTGGCTGCTAGCAACACTCAATACTGCAGTTATTTGCTGGTCGTTGACATCCGTTACATGGATTATACCTTCGCCGATTTCAATCTGCTTAATTTGGCCAATTAAAACAAACTCAGCTTTGCGTTTAAAATCGAATAAACCAGCCAGACTTATCAGCGCTAGCTGATTTACATCACGCTTTAGTAAATCAGTAATGGGGTTACGCGCTACAAATAACGGAGTCACTCGATATAAGCTTGATAACGTAATAAAGCCCCATAACATCACAAACAACGAAAATGCAGCACTGTGCCAAAGTGGCGTAAATACCCATAAAGCAATTAATACCAGCGCGATAGTGAGTGAAATTTTTGCTAAAAGCTTATTAATTGACAACATATTGCAGCCCTACTCTTTTTCAATTGGATCTGGCCAATCATTAAAAAAGACCGACAGATATCTGCTTTTTAATAAATATAACAGTACCCATAACACCAGTACCATTTGACAGGCTAAAAAAAACGAAAACTGATAGTGACTGTGCGCAGCCTGATAAGTTAACCAACTTAAATCTGTGATGGCACACAAAATTAATGGCCAGCGCATAAAACGCCAAATAGACGCGAGACGTTTTGCACTTTCAGCATTTTCTTGAGGTCGGCGTAAACAAAAGATCACCGCCGGTAATAAGGCGATTGCAGCTATGGCAATGGCAGTAAAGAAATCGCTTTTCGATTTAAAAAACAGCGACATGATATCTAAATCAGGGCGACGGCTGAGCGCCGCCATAATCCATATAAAGTAACTGCGTAACAATACTAACAAAGTTAAATGAAACGCTACTGGGGTTCGATAAGCGCCATGTTTATCCCAGTATTCT
This sequence comes from Pseudoalteromonas sp. S1650, assembly GCF_005887195.1. NCBI lineage: Bacteria > Pseudomonadati > Pseudomonadota > Gammaproteobacteria > Alteromonadales > Pseudoalteromonadaceae > Pseudoalteromonas > Pseudoalteromonas sp. S1650. The sequence goes on from NZ_PNDF01000025.1 coordinate 6,600, forward strand.
GGCCCGTAGCGATTCATATTTGGTTCTTCTTATCGGCAATGATGCCAAGTACAAAAAACGCAGCTGTAAGTGTAAGCGCCAGCCATTTAACACCGAGTAGCATTAGCAACTTACTTAAAAATGGAGTTACAAAAACCACAAGTAAGCCCATCCCAAACCCAGTGACTAGCACAAAGCAAAGCACGCGTATAATAAAGTGACGACGCGCGACAAAGCGCTTGGTCACTTTAATAATGTCGTTTGCATACAAGGATAAAAAGCACACCACCAGCAGTAATGAAATATTGTAAAGGTGTGGTTGCAGCCAGCTGCCGATTGTTAAAGCAACTGACGACAGTGCCTGCAATAGACTATCCATTGTGCTCACTTAAAAGCGCAATAAGATCAGCCTCAGTTAACACATCAATGCCTAGGTCTTGTGCTTTGGTTAATTTTGAGCCCGCTTTTTCACCTGCAATCAGCGCATCTGTTTTCGCCGATACACTACCCGATACTTTTGCACCTAACGCTTGTAAACGCGCTTTTGCATCATTACGGTTAAGCTCGCTTAATGTGCCAGTCAGCACGTAAGTTAAGCCCGCTAATGGCTGCGCATCGGCACTTGGCGCGGTTAATTCTGGCCAGTGAATACCTTGCTCAACTAACGCATTTACAACTGCCATATTGTGCTCTTCGCTAAAGAAGCCACGTACATGCTTGGCAACGATCTCACCCACGTCGCTTACTTCAGTTAACGCATCAACGCTTGCTTGAGTGATTTTTTCTAGTGTTAAAAAGTGGTTTGCTAAGTTTTGCGCGGTTGCTTCACCCACTTCGCGAATACCTAACGAGTATAGGAATTTAGCTAAGGTTGTTTGCTTAGCATCTTGCAGCGCATTAACTAAGTTCTTAGCAGACTTTGGACCCATTCGCTCTAGTGATTCAAAATGCCCTTGTTTAAGGATAAATAAATCAGCAGGTGTTTTGATAAGCTCACGGTCAACGAGTTGATCAACAATTTTGTCGCCTAAACCATCAACATCAAGGGCTTTACGTGACGCAAAATGTTTAATTGCTTGCTTGCGCTGCGCTTGGCACACTAAACCACCGGTACAGCGGGCAACCGCTTCACCTTCAATGCGCTCCACATGTGAGTCACAAATTGGGCAGGTAGCAGGGAATTCAATGTCTTTCGCATCGTCAGGGCGACGCTCAAGGACAACTTGGGTAATTTGCGGAATAACATCACCCGCACGGCGAATAATCACGGTATCGCCAATTTTAACGCCTAAACGGGCAATTTCATCACCATTATGCAGCGTTGCGTTAGATACCGTTACGCCCCCCACAAATACCGGCTCTAATCGTGCTACAGGGGTAATTGCGCCAGTGCGCCCTACCTGAAACTCAACATCAAGTAATTGGGTGATTTCTTCTTGCGCAGGGAATTTAAAAGCAATTGCCCAGCGCGGCGCACGTGCCACAAAGCCTAAACGCTCTTGGTGTTTTTTGTCGTTAACTTTTATTACCACACCGTCAATTTCGTAGGCAAGGCTACTTCGACGCGTCAATATATCTTGGTAATAATCAAGTGCAGCTTGCTGGCCTTCAACCAGTTTTGTTTCTGGGCAAAGTGGTAAACCCCAATCGGTCAGTTTAGCCAGTTGTTGATAGTGATCTTCTGGTAACTGCCCATCGGCAACAAGCCCAGTGCTGTAGGCATAAAACATCAGTGGACGTTTTGCTGTTACTTTAGAATCAAGCTGTCGTAAGCTACCAGCCGCAGCATTACGCGGGTTAACAAAGACTTTGTCGCCACGTTTTTCGGCTTCACTGTTTAGTTTGACAAAACCAGCGCTGTCCATAAATACTTCACCGCGCACTTCAAGCTCTGCTGGAAAGTCATCGCCACGTAACTTAAGCGGCACATTACGAATTGTTTTCACGTTTTGGGTGATGTTTTCACCTACCATGCCATCGCCACGGGTAGCTGCTTGAACTAAAACCCCATCACGGTAAATAATTGATACCGCTAAACCATCAAGCTTTGGCTCACAACAAAAAGTCAGCTCCTTGTTATCCATTAAACGCTCTTTGATACGGCGGTTAAATGCAGCAAACTCTTCTTCTGAAAAGGCATTATCAAGTGACAGCATTGGCACTTGGTGAGTGACTTGCTCAAACTTATCAAGTGCTGCGCCACCGACTTTTTGAGTCGGAGAGTCAGGGCTTTGAAACTCTGGATTAGCTTGCTCAAGGGCGCTTAATTCGCGCATTAAACGGTCATATTCAGCATCAGGAATGCTCGGTGCATCCAGCACATAATAATTATGGTTATGCTCTTCTAACTGGGCACGAAGTTGGCTAATTTGCTCAAAGATAGGGCTGGACATGAAAACCTCAAAAATCTACATAAAAAAGCCACTTAGACGACTTAACGCCAAGTGGCCTAATACTTATACTCTGTGTGTGCGATTATGATGAAAAGCTGCGAACTTTCTCAACATACTCACGAACGCTTTCAACCGTCATTTCTTCACGGTTGCTATCTAAAATCGTTGCACCAAATTCATCGGCTAGCTTTTTAGCTGCACTGTGCAACATGTTGAATGCACTTAGACCGTCGCCATCACATGGTAAGGTCATAAATAAACTAACACCTGCAGTGCTGAACTGTTCCATATTATCAATATCGAACGTGCCTGGGTTGTACATATTCACTAAACGGAATAACACCGGGCCTGTGCCTGCTGGGTCTAAGTGACGGTTAAAGAAACCTTCTTCAGAATACTTAAAGCCTAACATATTAACGGCTGGCAATAATTGGCTGCCATCCATTGTTAAGCCCTCTGGCATTTGTAAATGCACAATAATGAAATCGGTTGGAGCTTGTGCATCTGCTGGCTCTTCTTCAACTTCTTGTTGCTTAGCTTCAGGCTCTTCAACAACCTGTTCTGAAACAGCTGGTTCGTCGTGACTTTCTGCTGAAAAGCTTAAATCACCAAACTCTGGCTCATCACGTTCTTGCGGTTTTGCAGTTGCAGGCTCTTGAACCTCGCTGGTTGTTTCGTTCGGTTCAACCCGTTCAACTGAAGGCGTATCTGGGCTGTCCTTTTTACGCACCGACCATAAGCCGTGAATTAATAAACCACCAATGACAAATACACTGATTACGATTAAAGCCCATCTTAATTCTTCGGCCATCCCCTCACCTTTATTATTTGATATGCCTAAATTTTATGCATGTGCCATTTGCACAGCTTGTTCTATATCTACAGCGACCATACGTGATACACCTGGTTCAGCCATAGTTACACCGGTCAATCTGCCTGCCATTTCCATAGCAATCTTGTTATGACTGATATAAATAAATTGTACTGATTGTGACATCTCTTCTACCAAACGGCAAAAACGACCCACATTCGCATCATCCAATGGCGCATCCACTTCATCTAGCATACAGAATGGAGCTGGATTGAGCCTGAATATTGAAAACACCAATGATAATGCGGTCAGCGCTTTTTCTCCACCACTAAGCAGGTGAATTGTCGAATTTTTCTTGCCTGGTGGCCTTGCCATGATGCTCACCCCACTTTCAAGTAGATCATCACTGGTCAATTCAAGGTAAGCACTACCGCCACCAAACACTTTTGGGAATAACTCCCCAAAGTCTGTATTTACTTGTTCAAAGGTCGCCTTGAAACGATTTTTTGTTTCTCGGTCGATTTTTTGAATCGCCCCTTCAAGGGTATTTAACGCTTGTGTTAAATCATCAAGCTGCTGATTTAAATAATCGCTGCGCTGTTTAGCCTGCTCAAACTCATCTATTGCCGCTAAGTTCACCGCGCCAAGTTCATTTAATGCTTGCGTGGTTTTTGTAAGCCTCGTTTGCATGCTATTTAAATTGGCATTGTCAGGCAGTTCTTCAAGTACTGTTTTTAAATTTTGTTCCAGTTCTTCAAGTGGCTCTAACGCAGCTTGCGCCTTCACGATTAAACTTTGCTCATCCAGCGCTAATGCTTGCAACTGCTCTTGTAACGTCACCAACTCAGATTGCGATGATTTCAACGCTGTTTGCTTATCAGCAAGCTCCTTTTTAGCTTGACTCAAGGCCGCTTGCAAGTTTTTCAGCTCAACGTCACTTTGTTGATGCTTTTCAAGCAATAGCATAATTTGCTCTGCTACTTCTTCAAGCGGGATCACTAGCTCTTCTAGTTGCTCGTTGAGCTCTAATACAGCTTCACTGGCAGCACTTTGGGCGGCATTTGCATGCTGAAGTTTGGTTTCGCTAAGTTGACACTCACTGCGAGCTTTTTGTTCAGTCAAATTAGCTTGATGGGCTTGCGTTTTATATTGCTCAAGCATAGAAGCCACTTGGCGATAGCGGTTATTTGCCTCACCTTGTTGGTGTTTTGCTTGCTCTAACTCAGTTTCAAGTTCTAATTGCTGCTCTAACAATTGCTCAAGTAAACACTGCTGCGTTTGTTGCTGTTCGTCAGCATTTTGCTTTTGTTCAGCCAGTAAGGTTTGACGCTGTTGTAACTTAACAAGCTGGTTTTGCCACTGGGTTTGCTGCTCTAATAGCATATCGCGTCGAGTGCTGGCCGATGCAATCTGCTGAGCCGCTTGGTGAATTCGCTCTCTGTATTTCTCTTTATCGGCGATAAGCGTTTTCTTGTGAGCTAGATGCTCATTTAGCAATTGCTGCTTAGTTTCTAATTGCTCGTTGAGTTCTTCATCTAACTGCTGTGCATCACTTAGCTGAGCATGCTTTAAAAGCAAAGAATTGTCGGCGTCTTTATTGGCATCGGTATGAAAGTTACGACCATGCATACAGCCCTCTTCATCAATCACAGCCAGCCAATATGGATCCGCCAAAATAGCGTCATCAAAACAAGGTTGAAATGCAAACCGTGCTAATAAATCAGGGTAAGCACCCGATTCGATATAATTAGCTAATGACTCTTTTGGTAACTCATCATCAGCTGCAGGCCAAACACTGTTAGGCTCTTTATGTTGACTGACCTTTAGATGCTCAAGGCCAAGTAGGGCTTGTTCAATTAGCGGCTCAAAGCCAGAAGCCACCTTTAACTGCGCCAATAGAGAGACACTTTCGTTGTCGGTTTGCTCTGATAACAAAGAGTTAAGCGCAGCTATGCTGGCTCTATTTTCATTACTGTGCTGCTGAACCCGCTTTAAATCCTGCTCTAAGTGCTGTTGTTCTTTATCCGCTTGTTCTAGGTTTTGAGTGAGCTTATTTAGCGCACTTTGTTGCTGCGCAAGCTCCTTCGTCAGTGTTTGAATATGCTGTTGTTGCTCTGCAATTTGCGCTGCAACTGGGGTCGCTTCGAGTTCACTAATTTCAGCGGCAAGTTGTGTCTGCTGAGACTCAAGTTGCGCAACAGTCTGGGCAAAGTGAGCCTGTTGATTCTTTGCAACATTAATATCACTGCTATGAGCTTGGCTTTTCTGTAAGGTACTTTGATATTGCTCATTGGCGCTTTGCGTTTGTTGCTGCTGTAGAGCAACTTGCTCTTCAACCTCTGCAACTTGCTCAGCGCACAGTAAACTTTGCTCAATCGCTTCTTGTAGCTGCTCTTGTAAAATGGCGGCTGAAGCGTGTTGCTCTTCTTGCAGCTCTTTATTTTGTAACTGCAGTTGTTGCTGTTTGATAAGGTTTTGGCTAAGTGTTTGCTGTTGCTGCTTTAAGCTGATCTGTTGCTGTTCTTTGCGGGTTAACTCTGTATGAGTTTGATGCTGAGCCTGCTGGGCGTCTTGCAGTTTTTGCTGCTCAAGTTGCACCTGATTTTCAAGACTTGCTAAAACATCATCGTGGCCAGAGTGCGCTTCTCTAAAGAACTGAATTTGCTCTTTAAGTTTATTGATTTGCTCAGCTTTATCGATTTGTTGTTGGTGTAACTTCTGCCATTTTAAAACCGCAATTTGCCCTTTTAAGGTGCGCTCAGTGGCTTTTAGCTCTCGGTATTTTTTTGCATCGACTGATTGCACTGCAAGTTTATCGAGCTGTGTTTGCAACTCCTGCCTTACATCAAGCAATCGCTCAAGGTTTTCGCGGGTACTTTTAATGCGGGTTTGAGTTTCACGACGACGCTCTTTGTATTTTGAAACCCCCGCTGCTTCTTCTAAAAAAACACGTAAATCAGCCGGTTTACTCTCAATTAAACGCGAGATCATGCCCTGCTCAATAATCGCATAACTGCGCGGGCCAAGACCTGTGCCTAAAAAGATGTCGGTAATATCACGCTTACGGCATTTGCTGCCATTTAGAAAATAAATTGACTGGCCATCTCGAGTCACTAAGCGTTTGATCGCCACTTGGTTTCGATCAGCAAAGGTATTCGGTAAATGACCACTGGTGTTATCAAACACCAACTCAACAGAGGCTTGTGAAATTGGCTTTCGATTAGTTGAGCCGTTAAAAATAACATCGGTCATGGCATCGCCACGTAAGTTTTTCGCTGAGCTTTCACCTAGCACCCAACGCACTGCATCAATGACATTTGATTTGCCACAGCCGTTCGGGCCGACAACACACGTCATCTGATCAGGGAATGGGATCTTAGTGGGTTCAACAAACGATTTGAAACCCGCTAATTTTATGGTGCTTAAGCGCATCTAATTGTTTTACCGATTTTTATTGTTATTCTTCAATTTAACCCATTTTAGGGTAAAAGGTTAAGCGTGGCGCTTAAAATTATCTAAAATAATACCCGTTGCCATTGCAACATTAAGCGATTCTGCTTGGCCATAAGCCGGAATGGTTATTTTATCAGTAACTAAGCTTTCGCAATCAGCACGAATACCATGCGATTCACTGCCCATGAGTAATACGGCATCTTGCTTAAGAGCAGTTTTATGGATGTTCTCACCTTCTAAAAATGCACCATACACAGGGAGCTTTAGGCTTGGTAAGTAACTGGTTAAATCAGTTTGTGAGACACACACGCGAGCAAATGAACCCATGGTTGCGCTAATAGTTTTCGGATTATAAGCATCCGCACTGTCTGTGCTGGTAACAATATGCTTAATACCATACCAATCAGCAACACGAATAATCGTGCCCAAATTCCCCGGATCCGACACGCCATCAAGGGCTAAAATAAGTCCTGATGTGGGTAATGCTTGCTGACTTGGCATATCAACAACAGCAATTGCGGCGTTGTTACTAACAAGTGTACTGGCTTTAGTTAGGCTGTCTTCATCTGCTTCAATGACTTTATGGGCTGCAAGCGCTGTTTGATGCGCAGCAATAAATGCAGGAGTCGCAAAAATATGAGCAATGCTTAAACCACTGTTAAGTAATTCAAGTACATTTTTTTCGCCTTGAACAAGGTACTGGTTATATTGCTTACGGTATTTCTTTTGACCTAATGCACGAATTAGTTTCAGTTGGTTTTTTGAAATCATAACAGCCTCATAAAATGATTCATTAGTATATCACCAAGGTCACAGATTCTGTACTCGAAAAACCAAGGGGAAAGTGCCAATTGCTTATTCAATCAGCACTTTTAAGAGACACTTGCCAATAAGAGGCATTAACTAATTTTCGTCAGCCACTCATTTAACCATGGCTCAGTTACAGGCCAAGGCTCAAAATCTTCACAGGCATCAATTTCTAAACGATGACCGACAGGTTTTGCCTGTAAATCACGAAACAGCTCATCAAAACTGCGACCTGCACCACAGAACGTATCGCCATAGCTGCGGTCACCCATAGCAATAATGCCGTATTGCTTGCCTGTTAACAGTGGGAATTGATCATTTAATTGGCTATATAAAGCGATTAAGTTATCAGGAATATCGCCCTGACCCGTCGTTGAAGTGATCACTAAAATATGTGACGCAGCCAGCATGTCATCAACCGTGCCATTTTCAACTAATTGCGCTTGGTGCTCAGACTTTTCAATGACTTCAATAACTTGTTCGCTTAAACGCTCAGCACCGCCGTAAACACTGCCGACAAAAATACTAATGGTTGCCATAATAATCCTTTTCTTCTGTTGGCCAGCCAAGTTGCTGGCAAATCGTTAACATTGCATCGCCTAATGGCGCTCTAATTGTTATTGGTTGCTTGCTATAAGGGTGCACAAACTTTAATTCAGAGGCAAATAACATTAAACGACGAAGCTGAAAATGCTCTCTAAAAAATTGATTATGCTGATTATCACCATGATTTACATCACCAATAATTGGTAATGATAAATGTTTTAAATGACGACGAATTTGATGTTTGCGGCCAGTTTTTGGAAAACATTCCACCAGCGAGTAACGAACTGTTGGGTACTTACCAATTGGAATAGGTAAGCTTGCTTGGTGCAAGCAATGAAATTGCGTTTGTGCTTCTTGCGGTGCTTTATTTTGATCAGCAAACTTGTCGGCGATTTTATCAAGCTCTTCTTTTAAAGGTTTATCTAAGAAGATTGATTCGTTTAAAAAGCCTCTTACTAGAGCTAAATAACGCTTTTCAATTTGCCCATCAATAAATAACTGATTCATATCACGGGCTGCCTCTGAACTTAACGCAAACAATAATACGCCTGAGGTTGGTCTATCTAAACGATGTACAGGAAACACGTGTTGACCAATTTGGTCACGCAGCATTTGCATCGCAAATTGGGTTTCGTGTTTGTCTAAAAACGAACGGTGAACCAATAAACCGGATGGTTTATCAATCGCAATGTAATTTTCATCGCGGTACAGAATCGTTAACTCATCAAATTGTGGCTTAACACTCTCTTGCATCTTAGTCATCACTCAAAAGTTGATCGAGTTTTTGTAAAACGTTAATCACATCATTACCGCCGTTGTGTTGTGCCAACATCATTTCAGCCATAGGTGCAATTGCAAAATTACGGGGTAAAGGCTGGGCATGTGCAATGAGGGTATGCATTTTGTCAAGAAAAACAAATTGCAGCCATTGCTCAAAAGCCATGGTGTCATGACAAAACGGCACACTAGAATTGAGTGCACTTGGGTCAATCGGTGTTGTTTGCCAAAGTGAATGGCGTTGTAATGTGGATTCTAATTCGCGCAGCAGCGCCAAAGTCTGTTGATGCATTGTAAAACTCTTAATACCTTTGTGCTTAGTATACCCTGTTCCAAGGCGCCATGGTATGGCGTATAATTCGCGGCTGATATAGATTAATTACGGTAATTGAGATTTTATGACTGAGCAGATCGCCACCTTAGGGCAACTTCTGGATGCAGCAGGTACCACTTGGCGTGCCTTCGATATTGGCAGACACATCACGAAATTAGACAAAAAACAATTTCTTGCCATTGAAGAAACAAAAATCCCTTACCCATACCCGCTTGCTGGTCATGCTTGGCTTGCTATTCAATTTTGGGATGTAAAAGCATCTAAAGAACCTTATGTATGGTTTTTAAAATTCCCCCTAGATGAGCAAAGCCGTCTTGTAAGCGCAAGCCGCGATCACTTCGCAAATATGGTAATTGAAGCGCTTGGTACAGAAATTACCGGTGAAAATGCCGAAGGCAAATTAGACAACAACCCGTATGTATTTACGCCAAACGCCAACAAGCTAGCAGCATTTAATGCACAGGTTAAATGTTTACTTAAACAAAGTGCTTCACAGTATTACGAATATGCGCAGCTGTATTTCTCAGGCAAACTAGGATTTGATAATTGGCAAAGTGTTGCAGTACAAGGTATTGCAGACTTTGCGATGCGTTTAGATAACGACAACAATTTAGCAAATCTACAAGCCGCTTGGGGGCAATTACCAGTCGAAGTATTACAGCCGCTAAGTGCAATGCTTGAACATGTTGCAATCGAACCCGTGTTTGCAGAGCAATTGTTAGCCTATGGTTTAAACGCCATAGAAAATAAAGACGACATCGCTCTTGTTGCAGCTCTTAGAAGCTTATCAAAAACACCAGCACAAGGTTTAACTGCGCAACTTGTTGATTTTGTATTACGCTCTGATATGAACACCCAGTCAGATGTACTATTAACGATTGCGGGACGCTGTTTTAGCACACTTGAAGACCCAGAACGCTTACATGTGTTTATGGATTGCTGTGCGCACCACACTGAGATTGAGCAACTGTTTGTGAGTATTTTCACCGATTTAGTTGCAATTCCTAGTATTCGCCCTCACCTACTAGGTTTATTAAGAAAAGAAAATCGTAGCGAAACACTCGCTCGCGCAATAGGAAGGTTATTTTCGTAAATGGCAGGCTTGTGGACACTCATCATCATTGGCAGCATCATCTACTTTTTTTGGTTAAACAGAAAAGTAGCCGAAGCAGCTAATCTTCATGCACAAAGACAAATTGAGCAATTAAATGTGCAATTGATGAGTGTTGCTTGCAATAAACGCCGACTTGGTATTTTAAAAAGCGGCAAACCAGGTATCAAAAGCGAATTTATTTTTGAGTTTTCAAGTGATGGACAAAACGTGTATCAAGGCGTTTTGATCATGGAAAATGAATTACTTAAAAGTGTCGTAATACCGCCACATAAGATTTAAGTTGCGAGTTGCGAGTTGCG
>NZ_PNDF01000247.1:0-218 GCF_005887195.1 Pseudoalteromonas sp. S1650
CTATGATTGCCGTAGCTTTTACACTCGTCGCTGCCAAATGGCTACCTGCATTTGTTAGCAACACAAACTACGCTACCCTATACAGTAACTATGCAGCCTTTTTTGTATTTGTAATATAAAGCATCATAAAACCTGTGCAAAAGGCAACCGCGGTAGGGTTGTTTTTAATCTCAATTCTGTCTGCATTAATGGTGTTATCTACGATAGGAAAAATTGCC
>NZ_PNDF01000248.1:0-274 GCF_005887195.1 Pseudoalteromonas sp. S1650
CGTACTCATTCGTAGGTTTTTTCACACTTAATTGGGCACGCTCGCATTGGATGGTAATTTAGTGGTATTTGCTTTAGCTTTAGCAAATGAATTATGGGCTAAACAGTCTCTAGTTTTAGCCTCACAAGCAACAACAAATGCTAACAGACTCCCCAGCGATATCATTAATAATGCCGTAGTTGCGCAAGCCAAGGGTATACAGCAACAGTTAACAGAACCTTGGCAGTCAGAACACTTGGCTGGAATTAGCCCACAAACTGCACGATATAATAAT
>NZ_PNDF01000249.1:0-267 GCF_005887195.1 Pseudoalteromonas sp. S1650
CGATCCAAAAGGTCTAATTGTTGTCGACGAGAAGTATATAATTATCGTAGATACGGTGTTAATGCTGATTGTTGTGATTCCAGTTATTGCCATGACAATTTATTTTGCATGGAAATACCGTGATGGACGAGAGCAAGAAATTTACGCTCCACAGTGGGCGCCCTCTAATACGATTGAAGCGGTAGTTTGGTCCATTCCTATCATCAACGTTGCGATTTTAGGTGTGCTCCCTTGGCAGTCAACGCAACCCCTTCCGCCTTATAAGCC
>NZ_PNDF01000250.1:0-259 GCF_005887195.1 Pseudoalteromonas sp. S1650
GCTGGGCAGTCATAACCAAAAACACTGTGAGTATCCGCAGTCTAAGCGTTGGTTGCTGCCCCTGTCATAGTAGATGCAATGGGGCTTCGTGATAATGCTATGCTTGAGCTGTTATATGCTACTGGGCTTCGTGTTACAGAGATAGTAGGACTCAGAAAGGTGAATATTCATTAGCTCCAAGCGGGGGTCTTTGTATAAGGTTAGGGTAATAAAGAGCGTTTCGTTCGCTTAGGCGAAGAATCAATGTACTGTCTTGAGC
>NZ_PNDF01000251.1:0-250 GCF_005887195.1 Pseudoalteromonas sp. S1650
TCATTTGTGGGAGACGCATGATACAGCGCCAGCTTACTACTAACTAATCTAAGAGACTACGAATATGCTAGTTGTGGATTTTGCTATATTATGTTGTCTGCAAAACCATCACAAAAGCTTTCAATCTTCTGTTCTACCCTATCGTGGGCTAAACTAAGTCCCGGAATTATTCCAAAAATTGACCTATGGAAGTGAGATAATACTCAAACGTGCTAATAGATTTTCAACAGCAACATGCTGAAAACCCGAT
>NZ_PNDF01000252.1:0-265 GCF_005887195.1 Pseudoalteromonas sp. S1650
GCGGAAATTATTGAATAAGGTTCACAGAAACAATAGATTCGATGTAGTAGCTCATAACTCATCTTACAGTTTTGTTGATTAGGTTTAGACTTCACCTGACAGGCAGCAAGAGCGAACAAGAGACGGTCAGAGTGATCTGGATATGTGAACTTATTTCTACAAAGCGGACGAGTAGCGACACCGTTCATGAAAGAAAATTGAGTTTAGGTAATCAGATTTTATTGTATAATGATGTCTCTTCTTCTAAAGAGAATGTTTATGAGAA
>NZ_PNDF01000253.1:0-257 GCF_005887195.1 Pseudoalteromonas sp. S1650
TGCTTGTAGATGGATCTGTTGTGATGGTTGATAATGTATTTAGTCTCTTAGGGCTTAAACATAATAAACATAAGACCTCTTCGCAGCTGTTGGCTATTGCTGCAAAAGAAGTCGAACGGCCTATCTTTTTTTCCTCTTTGATCATACTAACCGTATTATTACCGCTGTTTAGCTATGAAGGCGTTGAGGCTATGTTATTTCAGCCAATCTCAGTATTTTTTATCGTTCCCATTATTATTGATGTGATCGTTAACTTG
>NZ_PNDF01000254.1:0-317 GCF_005887195.1 Pseudoalteromonas sp. S1650
ATTTAAGCACGCTGAGGTATACCTTGAAAACAAGGTCATCATTTATAATTCCAAAATAGACTCGCTCGGCTTCCATTTCATGGTACGACACCCCCAATTGAAACAGAACACTGAGCAATAGGTAAGTGACAAATTGCCACAGGTTTTTTAACCGCCAACGAAAGTCATTCGATACGCGCAGTAATCCATAACCGAAGTCGCGATCTTTACCAATAATATTGGTATAGGTGTGCTGCTCGGAGTTATGAACGCGGTTCCAGCTCGCCCCATCGCACGCTCTATCCCACTCGTAAGACCTGGAATTTATGTATTTATCG
>NZ_PNDF01000255.1:0-301 GCF_005887195.1 Pseudoalteromonas sp. S1650
CACTCGTTGTTTGCGGCACTGAGTAATGAAATGGCAATGAATATGCGCGCAATCAGGCCTGTAGAAGTAGCAGAGCCGGCGAAGAACGATAAGGCCCGTCTCGATGAGAGATTATCGCCGCAACAGCAAAGGTATCCATATGCATTGTTATTTGGTGAGTTCTATATTGTTGATGCGATGTTTGAACCTGTGGTACTGCGCTTTAAAACGTATCAGTTTACGCTTTATCGTGCTGCACAAGATTAATGTAAGAATGTATTTGCGTGTACAGTCATGCAAACCTGGATTAAAGCAGAGTAAA
>NZ_PNDF01000256.1:0-212 GCF_005887195.1 Pseudoalteromonas sp. S1650
TAGCAAAAAGCAATTTAATAAATTGACTATAACTAACGTGCTGATGCTCAAATGAATTAAAATTTAAAATGAATAGGTGGTCGTACCTCATTAACTAAACACATCTATTAATACAAATAAATTCAGCGAAAAACGATCCAGCTCTTTTAGCATCAATATTTGTGACCTACCCTATTTCGACAAATTTCCCAATATAATTGTATACATTCCAA
>NZ_PNDF01000026.1:0-89982 GCF_005887195.1 Pseudoalteromonas sp. S1650
GGGAGGCTCAAGAGTGAGAGCGGTTTAAGTGATCGCACAGCTAGTCCAGAGTTGCAAAGCAGTCCTGTGAGTCCAGACCAATCAGAAAACCTTCAGGCATCGGCAAGTGGTGGTTCTATTGTTGCTGAGCCTAGTCTAAAACCTGACACAAGCGGTGATAATGTGCAGACTCAATCACAGTTAATTGCTTCTAATTCTTCTCAGAAAGGTGAGTCTTTTGAACAATCTAACTCAGATGAAAGTTCAGTTGTGAACAACTCTAGTTCTGAGAACCTAAGTTTTAATGAAACAAACGCTGGTGAAGCAGCGATGGTTAGCAATAGAGAAAATTCATTTGAAGAGAGAAACCCTTCTGGCCTACATCCTGTAGCTGGTGGTGAAGTCACTAGGACCGAGTCACAAGAGGTTGGATTAAGGCAAGTTATTGATAATACAGAAATGAGCAATGATGCATTATTAAAAGCGGAAAATATCTTGTCTCTAGGTACAAATTCCAATTTGAGCTCATTTACAAAGGAAGAAAAAGCAGAGCTATTAGATTTGGCTGACAATCTAGAGGCAAATAATTACATAGCTGAATCATTACGAATCAAAAGAACGTTGGAGAGCTAACATTGACGATGACATTAGAGCAAGAATCAGCAGCTAACGATGTTAATAATCACTCTTTGATTCTTGCTACAGCAGGTAGTGGTAAAACAAAAACATTAATTGAAAAAGTAAAAAACGTACTAAAAAAATCATATGACAGGAAGGTTATTCTCGTTACATTTACAAATGCGGCCGTCAACGAAATGCAAGAAAGGTTGGAAATAGCTCTTCCACAATCATCAATAAATAGAGTTTCTGTAACTACATTTCACAGGCAGTTTCTTAACCAAACAAAGAAACTCATGCAAGGTAAGCTACTAATTGGAGCAACATACTTCAACTTTATTGATAGGTTGAAGAATTACATCGAAAATGAGCACCTACTACCGGAGTTAAAAGTAACATTCAATGACATTACGAGCATTTTGAATGATCAGCCATTAGATGAAAAAAAAGGGTTTGATAAAGACGCTGTTAAGCTAGTTAAAGAATGTTATCAAGAGTTAAAGATAAAGAACCACCTTTATGACTTAGATGACGCAACCAGGCGCGCGGTAGAAGGAACTTTAAGTGGGGAAATACCGCTATTAAATTGTACAGACCTAATGATTGATGAGTTTCAAGACACAGATTTACTACAATATGAGTGGATTGCCCTGCAGGGGCGCGGAGGGATTAATCTAACACCTGTTGGAGATGATGATCAAAGTATCTACTCATGGAGAGGCGCTAGAAGTTATGAAACAATGCTTAAGTTTAAAGATGAATTTAAACCCAATATTCATATGCTTGCAAAGTGTTTTAGATGTAGACCTGAAATAATAGATGCCAGTAAAAATCTAATAGAATTTAATAAAGATAGAATTCCCAAAGGTATGGTTTCGGGGAAGGAAATTGGTGGCACTGTTAAAACATACATACATAAATTTAAAAAAAGTATGCTGTTAACATTTTTGGAGAACTACAGTAAATATGATGGTGAGTGGGCGATCCTAAGCAGAACTAATGTTGCATTGGACTCAATAGAAGAGTTTCTGATAGAACATGAAGTAGCGTATTCAAGAAACAATCAAACAAGTATTTTTAAAACAAGCGCTGGTGATTTTGTAATTAAACTGTGTTCTTATCTTTTAAATAAGTTTGCACACTACCATTTGTCAGAAGTTTTAGGGTACTTAAAAGAGGATGAGAACCTAATTCCTTTAATTTCTGAAAGTATCAAGAGTAATTCTGATATTGAGTCATATCTAAATAATTATGGTCAATCAATTAATGGAACGGCTTTTGAAATGTTCTATTCAAATTATTATTTATTTGAAAATACTCATGATTCTAAAGAGATAAACACCAGAATTGATTTGTTGATTGATTTCATCATAGAGCGCCGCTCAAAAGGCGACAAGCTGAATAAATGCGCTGTTGAAACATTACTTCTTGAAGGGCTCAAGACCAAAACAGGCTCTTGGTTCGAAAGAATTAAGCTTTACTCAGATAAAATTAAAGAGCAAAACAGCAAATCTGAAATTGATAAATCAGTAGTAACTTTAACCACATACCATGGCTCTAAAGGCCTAGAGTGGACTAATGTGGCTATTTTTGATGTTATCCATGAAACAATGCCAAATATGCAGTCACCAATCGATGAGGAAAGACGTTTGCTGTTTGTTGGGATGACACGCGCTGAGCAACGGTTATTTATTCATAGCTACTTAAATAAGGCTGATATTGATGATTTAAAGGATGTGGGTGAATTGGCACTATTCAAAAAAGATTACGAATATAGCCCGCCAATAACATCAGATATTAATGATGTTTGTTTTCCAAGCGAGTTTATCGAAGAGATTTACTACACTAACGATTAATCAAATGTTGTTTGACTTATTTCTGGAAATTTAATCTTTTGTATTGTTGACTAAAAATTTATAAGCAATTATATTGATTATAACCCTAAAGGTTCAGCCTTTAGGGTTAATCAATCAACACAGACTATCAACGTCACAACCACTCCTCTGAGTCATTATCGGAATACAAATTTCCAATAATGATTTCTCAATCCACTTTACCTTTTAGGTCTTTGATTTTTGCACTATGCATAATTATGCCTATTGGTATTTAAAGTGGCTTCTAGCTGTTGAAGTTAAATCTCAGCGTTAATACCTTCTTGGTATTAAGACGGTTGAAGTGATTCTTTCACAAATACCTAACCAATTCCTATACGGGATACTCTTCTGTATAGGAATCGAAATCTCATTCGATGCGACCGCTATACAGATCTACTTATTTTTAGTTCTGCGTTTTCGGTCAAATGCATTGGAGGAGATTATGGATATCATTCTTATATTACTGGCGTGCACATATGTTGCAATCAAAATTCACAGCATTATCGTTAAGCCAATTCTATCAATAGCTAGTTCAAGCTGGGGTTAATTTGAATAAACTAATTCCAACCTACTCGGGCTACAACAATCACAATCAGTTAAAGATTCAGAGTGTATATTGCATTGTATATGACAGGTTAACGTTAAAAGTTTTAGCAACAGCTGAAACACATAACGAGGCCAGTCAAATAGCAACTGAGATATTCAACAAAGACAAAGTATTCGCTGTTCCCGGTGAAATTAGGTTTTCAGATGAGAGTATTTCACATAGTAATATTCTTGGAATGAACCTTGTTAATTTTGAATTCTTTGTTGAAGCAAATATGAGTCATCCACTGATTAAATCAACTTTCACAGGCGAGCATTAGCTCCCTGTGAATTTCCTTACTGGTTATACCTATGCAGCTTGAAGCAGGATGCTTAGGTATAACCAATAAGGAGAAACCTATGTTTGAAGATTCCGCTATTCATATTTTCGACAAATCAACATCAACACTTACATTATTCACGGGTGAGATAAAACAGATTGATGTTAATCATTTAGACAAACCAGACTACCTATCAGCTGTAAAGCAAAAGGCCATTTCTAGTGGCTTAATTGGCGAAAGCGATTTTGTATGTGAATGGGATGTTTAACAGATAGTAGGGTAAACCTTACTCTCTGAATGGGCTTTATATATTAGAGTTTATTCAAAGGGTTACGGTGAATATTGCCGTTATTTTTGATTAAGTCGCGCGATATTTTCTTTATGTAATTATATCTACATCAGTTGTGATGATTTTATAACTTTATAAAAGGCTTATATATGCGTACTGCAAAAGATAATTCAGCAAGGCTTGGTGGTAGAGTCGCGAGTCTTGATATTAGAAATGGTCAAGATGGGTATTTTGGTACTGTGACAATTGCTTGTGATGACGGCTACTTTAAGAAGTCAAACGAACCTAACGGACAAAGTGAGTGGGTTGACAGAACTTACTTTTTTGATGTCAAAGTGGATAGTCGGTTTTTAAAGAATTTTAAACCAGCTATTGAAGTAGGGGACGAAGTAACTTTAAGAGGAAAACTTGTTCAAGAAAAGTGGACTGATAATGGTGGGCAAAACCGCTCTTCAACAAAGATTAAAGCTATCGAGCTAATTCAACATCTTAGAAAAGTTGAAGTGGAATGTTTAAAAGCCTCTGGCTTAATTGGCAATCAGAACCAACAAAATGGTCACCCACAACAAAATAGTTCTTCAAACTACCAAAGTGCGCCTCAGCATCATAGTCAACAGCAAAATAATGCACAAAACTATCAGCGCAGCCAGCAAGACCAGAGCGCACCAATACACTATCCGCAATCGCAGGGCGGTTTTGCTCCTAAACCTCAACCAGGAGGGTATGGCGGTAGTCAACAATAACAAGCTAGATAAGGTTTCCTAGCCTAGGAATTTGCATGACAAGGATGTTACTTTTGTTTTTTCTAATATTCATAATACCTTTTCGCTTCTCGCGAATAACTCTGCTATGGCAGTTAAAGTTGAATATTAGTTACGCACTCTCAACATCAAGTTGAAAAGCAAAAATCTATTTTGTGAGTGCACACCAAGCAACTTCGTTGCTTGTCTTAATCTCTGAGGGTTTAACCTTCACAGGTTAGTCCTTCAGCTTTTTAACTTGGAGGAGCTTATGAATAACAAGTCAATCGGCGCATATCTACGTCGTCGTGAGCGCAAATTAATTAAACGAGCAAAACGTAATAGATCTAACAAGTTAGCTATTCGCGCAAGCCGTTTATATCAAGAGTCAAACCGCGTTTTCCACGGTTAACTTCTAACTCAACCTATCTACCAACCCAGCAAGGGAATTTTCCCTTGCTGGGGATGTTCCCTTTAAAAATCTCTTTGGAGGAGAACATCATGGCTAGACCAAAAAAGGCCATAACCAAAGCTCAAATAAATGCAGAACTTGAAAGAAAGAAGCAGTTTAAACCGAAGCGAAAAACTGATCACTTTCTGTCAGTAAATGCTGAATATACGTGCCATTCGTTAGACGAAGATATCATAACAGCTCACCGAGTTGGTAAAGTTGCTCTTGGGCAGGATGTATTTTTTAGTTTAATGGATGATTGTTTGGATGCTGCAAGAGGTGAATATTACATTCATTGGTCAGACGAGAACATTAAGGCGTTATGGGAAAGTATTTTGTATCGTTCACTTGGTATGCTTCGATATGCTAAAGCGAATTCAGAGATACTAAACGACGAACTTGAATGGATTTGCTCTGCAAATTTTGATTATGTATGCCAGTCTCTAGATTTAGATGCTTGTTTAATTAGAATTGCAGTACCACAGATCTTACAACAGTATAATCAACTTAATGAAATACTTGTAACTAACAAATACGCTAAAGCTCTTTGTGAATACAAGCACTTCATCTTAAATGGTAGCAATTGCTCATCGTCTAACTCTCATCTTTATAGTGACTTAGAAGGGCCAGACATCCCTCCTTGGCATGATCTAAAGTTTTAGGAGTTGATAATGGAAATTTATCCTACTCATGAGTCTTATACTTGGATTCTACTTGATGATAATGTTACTGAGCGAAAACTGCTATTAGGTCAGAGTGATGAAGGCTATCACTTTGGTCATATTGATGGTTGGCCAGACTCAGTTGAAGTTTGGAATTCTACCAGTTATGCAACTGAGGAATTAGCAGCAGAGGCTCAAGTGAATTTTATGCTAGACCTTGCAGTTGAGGATGAAACAGAAGCAGCATTTGAATATTGTTCTGTTCTAGACTTACCAAACCTTCATCTTTATGAAAAAAGTTATATAGACTTTTTAGAAGTACCATTTTAAATATTAAGAAATCAAACCCATCAAGGGACACTACACCCTTGACGGGATAAGTGTCCCTCAAAAATCTATTTGGAGGAGACACAATATGAATACTCAAGCACAATCAAACGTATCTACAATTAAACCTGCAACTAAAATTGATTATAACGAAATGATAGAAGTTGATGCTCATGAGCGTTTTCCTGAAATCTTCGACCCTAATCAATACAAGATTAAAATTCGTAAACACCGCCACCCAAATTGTCAAAAAGCTGACATGCATTATACGCCTGATGAAGCAACTCTTCGTAAAGCGTTAGCATGGTGGCTTGCGCCCGCTCAACCGAAGCCTCTTGGCTTGGTGGGTGAAACAGGTACAGGTAAAACGGAGTTATTACTATTCATTGCAGATCGCTTTAATGAGCCTGTTTTTATTGAAAAAGTAACCGTAGCCATGAGTGGTGAGCGTTTAGAGGGTGGTTATGAATTAATTGTTGATGGAAAAGGTCATAATGTCACTCGCAAGCGATACAGCCAAGCTGCATGCGGATACAAATACGGTGGTTTAGTTATCTTAGATGAAGTGGATAAAGCTAATGAAGATTTATCAACATCGCTTCATTTGTTTGTTGAAGGCAAGCCTTGGACACTTAGTGTTTTCGGTGAAACCATAAACAAACATGCTAACTGTCGAATAGCTGCTACAGCAAATACTACCGGTGGTGGGGATAGTGATAGGTATATTACTTCACAGCGTTTAGACCAAGCATTACGTTCGCGTTTTGGTTGGTTAAAAACTAAATATCCAAGCAAAGCAGTTGAGTTGGAAATTTTGGAAAAGAATTTTCCGAAACTAACATTGTCGATTCGCAAGCTTATGGTACAAACAGCTGACTCTTTAAGAACAGCTGCATTAGGTAAAGATCACGATGGCAACATCGATAATGGATTAGGGTGTGTTTTTTCAACACGAACTTTAGTCCACTGGGGTTTTTACATGATGACATTTGGTGCCAATCGTTCTCCATATGAGTCATTTGAATTTTCGTTTTTAGGTTCCATTGATAATGATGAAATTGAAGAGGTTAATTCTGTTGTTCAACGAGTATGGGGTGATGATATTAAAAAACCACTTGGCGAGTTAATTCAAAAAAAGTAACCATCTCAAACACTAACACATCCTCTGACTCGGCTAACTTAAAAGTTGAGAGAGGGGACACAGTGTTTGAGTGCTTTGAAGTTGAAAATGGTCGTTTTATTGGTTTTAGCTACCAACCATCAAATGGTAAATACCTCCGCATTGAAGGGGGGAAAGGCCCACTTAAAATTGACAATGTAAGAGACATTAAAGCAATGAGTATGTCTGAGTTAATTCAGGCAACCGATAAGATTGATTACATTAGGAACGGCAATCCTTATTTTCTTATTCATTCGGATGAGAAAATGAAGAGCTGTGACTTTGTAAACTGTCGAGCTCAAGTTATGTTCAATGCTCAAGGTAACCTGAAATGCAATAACCCGTTTGATGTTTATCATCATGCCGGTGAAGGTAAATATTGGGCTGTAACATCATTCCAAAATACGACATATGTGTTGTTCAAGAATGATAATACTGAATGGAAATGGGTTTTTATATCTGTAAACGGTGAGAGAAATGCTCTTGCCAAAAATAAAGAACAAAGAGGTTATTCACTTATGGGAATAGGCCACTTTAATCAAAATACATGGGATATTGAAGTGATGTAACCAATCACATGTCCTATTAATCAACCAACCCTTTGGGGAGTACTTTCCCCAACAGGGAAGTCTCCCCTTTTTTTATATTAAATTGGAGGAGACAACATGTCTTTATCAAACGAAGCAATCGCAAACGGCAAAGAGTTAACAGAACAAAACATTTCACTTAAAAATGGAGCATGTTTGTTAGGTTGGCAATTAAGATCGCCATGTGGTGAATCTACTTTACCGAACGCAAAGATAGAACTAGATGGTCAGAAAGTATCATCTAATCAAATCAAGGGGAGTAAATTACAGTGGTTTCCTAGAAGCAAGCTGAAGCTTACAACGAAGTACAACAACCGGCTTACACGAACTTTTAATAGTTATGGTGTTAAGTATGGAGACTTTACGGTTGTCCCAACGACCAGGTTAGATGAGCTTAAGTCAGAGCTTGATGGAATAAAGCGTGATTGGCAAGATGAAGTATCAGTATTAATTGCTGAATATGATATTTCAGTTAATCAACATATGGCTGAAAATTCAGATATCGCTGCACTGATCTATAAATATGCTTTATCTCAGGTTGAGTTCCAATCAAAATTCAAACTGTCGTTTACAAAGCCTTTGGCTATGAAAGCGCTTTTTGATGATGATGAAGACGATATCAAAAACGATGTTGCAGAAACTCTTTGGCAAGAAATCGCTAAAGAAGCAGGCAGTGTATATAAAACAAACTGGTTTAAAGACAAAGCGCCAGTTAATCGCGTAAGCCAAAAAGTACGTTCACCATTTAGAAGAATGATGAATAAACTTATTGATTTATCATTTGTAGATAATGGTATTGAAAACGTGGTTAGTACAATACAGGAGGTTTTAAATAACTTACCTTCTAGTGGCTACATTGAAGGTCATTCATTTTCAGAGTTAACCAACTGGTTACTCGTAATGAGTAATGAAGACACACTTCGCCTTCATGCTGAAGGAAAACCTCAATATAGTGCAACACCAGAGCCGGAAGTAATTACACATGAGGATACCGACGTAGCGAGCCTTTTCGTTTCAGGTAAATCTAGTGAAACTGCTTCTGAGAGTTCAATCATTTTAGAAATAGCTGATCAAGAAAATTCAATTGAATTTGACCTAGCGCCTAAAGAAGAAACCGTTTTTTTCGAGCCCGCGGAGCGTAACAACTCTTTAGGTGATTTTGGATTTAATTGGTAACAAATTAAGGAAGCAATCTAGCTTCCTTTAATTCTAAACCCACAGGGGATACTCACCCCTTGTGGGTGTATCCCCCTCTTAAACATTTCTGGAGGAGATGCAAATGAATAAATCAAAACTATTAAAACGATTTAGAATGCTTTCAAGAGTAATGAGTAACCGTGGTGACATTACGATTAACTTAACTGGTAACAGATGCTATACAGATTACAACAGCATTACTTTACCCGTAGGTGATCTTGAAAACCCCGATTATCTCGAACTTTTGGAAGGCGCTATTGATCATGAAGTAGGACATCTACGATGGACCGATAGAACATGGACAGCTAAGTCGTATGAAAAAGGGGGATTTTTCAATGCTATTAGAAATGGCATTGAGGATATTCGTATGGAAAGAATGGTTTGTCTGGAGTGGCCGGGCGCCATCTTAAATTTATCTAAGATGGTTACTCAAGGTATTAAAAAGGGATGGTTCAGTAAACCAACTGATAGCTTCCCACCTTCATTACTGCTGCAAGCTGTAGTTGTATATTATGGTCGATATAAAATTAACAACCAAGTACAACTAAAGGAGTTCTGTGAAATTGCATTAGCTTTATTAACTGATTGTATTGGCCAAAAACCAGTACAAGATTTAATTTTGTTATTGGATACGATACCAACGCTTCAATCTAACCAACATAGTTATGAACTTACAGAACAGATCATTCAATTACTTAAAAAAATAGAGTTTGAACCGGGCGATAGCCAAGGTGATGACTCAGGCGATAGCCAAGGTCAAAACTCAAATGTTAGCCAGCAAGTTATTAATTTTGTAAATGAATGCCTAAACGCCGATGAAAGTCAGCTCATGGCAGATTTGCATGAACAAGTTAATAACGAGCTAGAGAAAATGGCCGATGAAGTAAGATCAAGTAATGATATGGAGCAACTAATTGAATTCAATGCTCCTTTAATATCAAAAAATGATCGTGGCACAGTTGGTACTGCAGCGCTAAACCAAGCTAAGAGACTTTCAACACCTATAAGTCGAGAACTCCATAAAATAATTTATGGGTTAGACCGAAAAAGTGTGAATTTTTCTAAGCAAGGTAGAACTGTTGAGGCAAATAGACTTGCTGGAGTAAAAGCTGGTAATTTTAATGTTTTTAAATCAGAAAGAATTACTAAAGCTCCAACAATGGCGATATCAGTTCTCGTAGACAGGTCTAGTTCAATGAGTGCTGATGATATGAATGGTGTTAATACTTCTGCGCTTGCAATTAACTTAGCAATAGATAAGTTGAAAGGCGTAAATAGTGAATGCATATATTTCAGTGCCGGTTACCTATATGAAGCAAAGTGTTTTAAATCAACAACTAAAGCCGTTAAAGATAACTTTAGAGTCAGTAGTAGAGGCGGAACACATACAGGGTTAAGTCTTTATTCTGTAATTCGTAGGCTGTCACTTCGTGTCGAGCAAAAGAAAGTTGTTTTTATCATTACTGATGGTCAAGCAAGCGATCTAAAGTATTTAGAAAAGTCGATTGAAATGTCGGAACTTCTAGGTATCCAAATTGTATGCATTGGCATAAACACTGGAATGCTTTATGGCTTTGAGAATCAGGAATTACTCAACATTCAAACCGTTGAAGAGTTACCTTCAATTCTAAAACAAGTAATTAAAAATAAATTAATTGCTTAACCAAGTAATGCGCCCTTTTGGACGCATTTTAAAGCAAACACAATGTTTTAAAATGCGGCTATAAGCTGAACAATCATCATGTGAATAAGTCTTAACTTGATCTGCCAGATTTGATTTATAGAGTTGAATTAAAACTGACAGTGAATAGCCAATAAAGGCCTCTGGCAAACTCATTTTGACTGGCAACTAACAAAACTAAACGGACGCTGACAGCTACTTCTAAGTAGCTAGTATTCACCTTCAACTCTAATTTAATAGCTAAGCTGATTCCAGTTCATAACACTGCTGTTTAAGCCAACGACCTAATTTCATAATATCAGGTTGCCTAGCTCGTGTTTCCTTATAGACAAAATAGAAGTTATCTCCGGTATTAAGCTCGTGCATAGGTATGCGCACAAGACTTTGCTGGCGATCCTGATCATCCATCATGTAATTATTAATGAGGGTAATTCCCAAATTATATCGAGCCGCTTCAGCGGCAAGTAAGACATGACTAAATTGATTAATTTTGACGTCTTTGGGTAATTCAAATTTACCACTCATACACCAACGTAACCAGTCGTCACCAAGACTTTCATTTGTATCTGAGTATTGTACTGATAATAACGGGTGTTGCCATAATGAATCAGGTAGAGGCTTATTTCTTAACTGCTGCCAAAGCTTTTTTCCACACACGGGATAAAGTTTTTCAGTAAACATGAATTGATTGACAAAGTTACGTTCCGGTGGATTCACTGAAATAAAACAATCCGCAAATTGGTCATTATAATCCGGTTGATCCCCGACCATATTTAAAGTTATTTCTATTTCTGGGTGCTGATTTCTAAAATCTTCTAACTTCGGTATCAACCAGTTCACCGCCACAGAGCTATATAAAGCCAAACGAAGATTGCCTGATTTCCCGTGACGTATCATTTGACTGGCATTTGATAGATTTCCTAATGAGTTAGTCACTTCTTCAAAGTAACGTTCCCCGACCTTAGTCAAGGAAAAAGAACGCCCCTGTCGGTTAAACAGAGTTCCACCCAAATAGTCTTCGAGTAATCGAACTTGGTGACTAACCGCACTTTGAGTCACATTGAGGTGCTCAGCAGCTTTGGAAAAGCTATTAAGTCGCGCAACAGCTTCAAAGCATTGCAGGGCACGTAATGGAGGCAACTTCATTATAAATTTAGCTCATACTAAAAAAATTTTAAACATTATACATCATATAAGGTATGGAATACGCTAACCGTTTTACAAACGTAACTCTATTAATTCAGTTCCATTGACATTTTCTAGAATGTAGCAGGAGTAATGAAATGCCCAAAATAACTGTCGGACTCGCGATGACATTACTTATCATCGGAAATATAATTGGTGTTTTTTCTGACGCTTTGATAAAAACTCTGCCAGCAGATACTGCCATATACCAATTTGTATTATTTCGTCAATTGACCGCAGTGCTGATTCTACTTCCATTTTGTCTACTCAGTAATAAACAAAGCCTCTTCGCTGGCCTCAAATGGCACTTTATACGTGGCCACATTTGGTTATTAGGGACAATATTTATGGTATTCGCTCTGGGCGCTCTGCCGTTAGCTACCGTAAATGCTATTTTCTATACAGCGCCTTTGCTTATGCTGCCGTTAGCCATGATATTGTTTCAGGAAAAGCTGACTAGCCACTCAATTGCTGCTGCTGTTTTGGGCTTTATCGGCGTACTTATCGTGGTCAAACCAACACAAATTAATTGGGCAGCGATTGCCGCCCTTGTCGTCGCATTGACTATGGCTGTAAATAATTTATTGGTTCGTAAATTACCTCAGCATCATAATGTGTTCCAAACTTTAATGCTCACCAACCTAGTAGGTATCCCAGCCGCACTTGGGTTGGCGTTATGGGAAGGCAAACCTTGGGACTGGACTCCAATGTTAACGGCAACAGGCTCCAACACTTTTATCCTAATTTATGCTGGTATATGTGTATTGGTATATAGAGCAATCGAAGCCAGTAAAATTTCCAGTGCCGAATACACTGGTTTATTAGGTGCTGTAGTTGTAGGGGTGCTGTGGTTCGATGAAATACCGGACCTGAGCTTGGCTATAGGATCTTCTTTAATTATTATTCCGCTGATTTGGTTAGCCAAGATAGAAGCAAAGATAAAGCAAACAAGTAAAATAATATAAATGGTAAAGTTAATCTAACTTTCCAACGTGACCGCGTTTGGGAACGAGCGTTTAACTGCACTCCCATGTGGGATAAATAATAACTAGTTAATTTTTGGAATATTATGACTGAAAATAATTTGATATTTTGTGACTATAGTAACTCTTATTTAGAAGACTGTCTTTGGGCTGGATATCGATCCTAAAATAAACCGTGCTCATATCACTTAGATTGTGACTTCTCCACGGGTGCAGGCTAATGGCATCGGAACGGCAATGATGTCTTACGCTAAGAAAATGGCAAAGGACAGTGACATGAAAGTTATAGATATCGCCGCCAGTCATCTTTCAGCTCCTTTCTTCGAAAAATTTGGGGCAAAGACAATTTTAGAAATCTGTGTGATTCATAGAGATCGTTTCAATTTTGCGATCTCTAAATCCCTTCTGTAATTGGATAATTGAACACGTTCATTATGCGCTTGATAAAACCCCTCAATTTCATCTGAAAATGGCGCTTGTTCACTAACTTCAAAATACCTTTCTATCGGCGTTTTTCCATTGTGAGCACTATGTGGTCTCTCCCAATTGTAATAGTGCTGCCACTCAGAAAGTTGCTCGTGAATATCTTCAGATTCCAAATCAACAGTTGCATAAAACTCAGCTTTATCTGTTTTTTGAGAGCGTTCAACTTTGCCATTAAGGTGCGGTGAAGCTGGCTTATTTGGTCGGAATTTTATCTTGTATCTCATTAATAACTTTTGCACTTTTTCAGCAAAAAATCCTGTACCTCGGTCTGTCTGAAATCGCTGTATAGGGAATAGCATTTCTTCAATTACAGACTCTACAAAGTCAATGGTATTAGTGGCACTACGTCGCTTATAAAGCCTTAACACTCGATAGCGTGTACAGTCATCAATAGCTGTGTACTGGTATAAATTAGGGGCTATTTTAAAGGTGTCCATTTGAACTCTTTCGCCAGGAATAGGCTTAGAGTATCTTTTGAAGTCAAGCTTTCTACGATAAATAACTATAGGGTCAACTTGGTGCTTTTTAAGCACTTTATGAATAGTAGCTAGCCCTAACTTAATTTGCTCATTTCTAAGCAACTCACTTTGGATTCTTCGAGCGCCTAAGTTTCTAGATTTTCTTAAGACTAAAATCTTAGCTTCCAATTCTGGAGACATTTTTTGATTTGGTGAACTGTGGGGTCTTTTACTCAAACTTTTAAGGCCATCAAGACCTTGCTCTTGATACCTAGACCACCACTTTCGTAATGTTGGCCTAGATATTCCACAACGCAGACAAACTAAACCTGCGTTGTTTGTTTCTTGATAAAGCTTTATCCACTTAAGTCTTTGTTGAATTTCATCGTTCATAACATCCAAGTATAGAAAGGATGTCTATGAATCACACACACTACTACATATAAGCCAAATTGATTTTTTTGCATTTATCATTAATTTAATGATGGCACCTTGCTATCAAATTTACCGTAAGGTAATTAATTTTGATAAAGCATAAAAGCTACTCAGATCCTTGTATTTGTGTAGAACAAGTACCGACGTCTCGTTGTTACTTTGGGTTTAACCCTAGATTTAGCATAAGCGAGTTCAGCTTGCTTGTGTTCAACAAACTTAAATCAACCCATAGGGGATTATTATCCTCTGGGTAATTGTCTCCGCTTAATGTTTCTTTGGAGGAGACAATGACTATTTCTAACTTAAAACTAAATGAAGAAACTGGTAAATATATAATCACGTCAGAGCTTAGCTCTGATGAAATTATTGAAACAGCCAAGAAGCTTCTAAACAATAGGCTGAGACGAGGTGCTATTTTTAAGAGCCCTACCCAAGTCACAGATTATCTAGAGGTCCATTTAAAGGGATTGGAGCATGAGGTCTTTTACATGCTTTATCTTGATAACCAAAATAGACTTATAGACAAAGAAATACTGTTTACCGGAACGATAAATGCTGCAAGTGTTTATCCTCGGGAGATTGTAAAAAGTGTACTAAAAAAGAATGCATCTTCTGTCATTTTAGCGCACAACCACCCATCAGGTATTGCCGAACCATCGCAAGCAGACAAGCTAATAACCACTAAGATCCAACATGCACTCAATCATATTGATGTACAAGTGTTAGATCACATCATTATTGGCGAAAATATTGTCTCTTTTGCTGAGCGCGGTCTTATCTAACTCAAATTAAAACCATTCCTTGTGGGGATACTTCCCATAAGGGGCGTATCCCCTTTTTTGTACTCTTTGGAGGAGATACGTATGAATAATTCAATTAAAAAGGCAATTATGCCAATCCCATCGTCAATACCTAACACTGAAGTGAGAGAGATACATATTGGCGGTAAAACGATTCTTTCATTACGTGCTAAGTGGGGACCTTTATTTGAAGGTCAACAACGAGCTCAAGCTCAAGGCTAAACGTATGAGTTAGCCTTAGGGCTAACTCTTCTTTTTATTCGAGGCGACCACCTAAAGCGCCTTGTATTCAGGACGCTTTAGGGTCGTCTTGAGGAATAGGAGAGTTGTAATGATTGAATCAAAAATAGATAAAGTACTTGCTTTAGTTAAGTCAAATGGCGGGTGGTCTTCTGTCTACTCAGCCTACCCAGGACTTAATGAAGCAGTTTCAAAATCAAATAACCACGGTGGTTCACCACAAGTACCATGCCCAAAAACTGGAAACGGAAGAACTAAGTTTCGCCTTTTCCGAGATTGGGTTGATACCGGTGGTGCATACCATAACGATGTAGGTGCTTTACCCGGTGGAATAGATGTAATTGCGTTTATGGAGAGTTGCTCAAAAAGCCACGCTTTAAACAAAATAATCGATATCTGTGGTGGTGACTTATCAAGCATCTCGCGCGAATACGTTAAAAATGTGAAAGCTTCACAGCCAAAAGGTATTAACGATGATGAAAAAGCAAAACGAGTTGCAAAACTTGAGAAGCTATTTCAACACGCTATTCCTGCAGCTCATGATCAATCTGGTCGGATACAAGCTTACTTGAACAGCCGTGGACTTAAAACTGATGCGAAAACTTTACCGTATACACTTGGGTATGCTGATGAGCTTTGGTGGGGAGATGGTCAGTCTAAACCTAAGAAACTTCATGGTTTACTAGGTTCAATGACTGATCCAGATGGTAATCGGATCACGATTCATCGAATTTTCCTTAACAAGCAAGGCTTAAAAGCAGATGTACCTAATGCGAAGATGTTAATGCCTCCGCCCAGCTATATTGGTGGATGTTCAATTAAAATTGACTCACCAGTAACTGAAGGTGATAACACCTTTATTGGCGTATGTGAGGGAATTGAAACTGCATTAGCTGTTCGTGAGGCTACAGGTTGTCCTATGTGGTCATGCTATTCGGACACATTACTAAAAATGGTAAAAATTCCAGATAGTGTGACTTCAGTATTAATTTTTGCTGATAAGGATGCATCTGGAGCAGGTCAAGAAAAAGCAGAAGCATTAGCTGCGAGGCTACGTAGAGAAGGAAAGTTTGTTGATATTTATATGCCACCTTTAGATATACCTAATGGCAGCAAAAGTATGGACTGGCTGGACACCTACAACTTAGCAGGCCCTAGTGCTTTTTCATTTCGCTTACCTGTTGACATCTCTGTTAATACTGGAGGTGTCAAATGATTAGCGTTTCTGGTCAAGTTTACAATGACACAAATGGAACACTATTACAGACTTTAGAGCTGAATAGTGTTGCCCCTACATCTAACTGTAAATCAGGTTTTTGTGGGGCGTGTCGCATCAAATTACTAAAGGGCAATGTCGAATATATCGATGAACCAATTGGCTTTACAAATGAAGGTGAGATATTACCTTGCGTTTGTAAGCCAAAAGGTGACATTGAGGTTGAAGTAACCTTTTAGATTTTTACAACCAACCCATGCGGGGAGCCCCCCGCTTGGGAAGCTCCCCCTTTCTTTGGAGGAGCAATGAGTAAACATCATATTGAAATGGCAAAAGCTGGTGATTCTCAGCTACGTCATTTCGCAGCATACCGTAATGGATACTATCCAGATATGGTTATCAGACACTTCATAGCAAAAACTACTCACTTTTTATTAATTGAAAAATATAGAAAGACTGTAGATTTGCTTGTGATACACAATGTGACAATCGCAAATGCCTGTGAAACGGCAGAATTGCTATTTGAAGCATAAACAACCCTTGGGGGATTACTCCCTCAAGGGTGTGAACCCTCAAATTTACTTTGAGGAGATTCAAATGAATTGCTTATGAAAAACAAAATGCTAAATAAGATCATGGTTGAACTAATCTTATTAGCAACAATTGTTGGCTATATTCCAGAGCTCTCTGTTAGTGGTTTTGCGGATATGTTTGGCCGTGTGGTTTCGACAACAAAACATGCTACGAAATTCAAATTCAAGGACTTATAAAGCTAGTCATTGCTTTTGTTTGTATGTTGGCATCTGTTGTGATAGGTTTCTATATAACTTTCCTAAATGGTTCCGAGGAGGACGATCAAGATGAATGAAATCCAAGCTATTGGTTTGACCTTTTTCATTTTTGGTAATGTAGTTTTTTTCGGTAGTTATTTATGGATGCACCACCGAATAAGCAAAAAATAAAATAAGAAAAGACCGTTAATCGGTCTTTTTTTTGTCAAAATTTGAAGAGAGGAGCTACTGCGCCTAGAACAATAACCAGTAAGGGGTAGACGCGAAGCTCTTCTATATTGCTGAAAATAGAAAAATTTCAATCAATTCCAAGAGTGTGAGTAGAATAAAGATTCATACCAAGTATTAAACTATCATCCTAAAATGGCAGCGATTGCATCGGTACGCTGCCATTTCTAAAACGTTTTTGCCCCATTGTGTGCTAGTACACTTTTTCTTTGCACTTTACGAATGCTTTTTCTAATCGTTGTGGTGTCTTGTAATGTGAGAGTTTACAAGAATATCGACGTGAGCTTAGCCCTCAGTCCTCCATGAATTGTTAGATAGTGTTTCTAGTCACCATTCACTAACCTATTGACTAATATCGACTAAAATATGAGTTGTTGTTACACTGGAATAAACTTAGATAGCTCACTGGAGAACACATGAAAGATTATATGAATCAACTCGATCAAGAGACTAGGAAAGTAGATTTTGATTCATTTGATATATCTGTTAAAGAGTTGATTTCTATGGCGAATGAATCAATTATCAACATTGCTCCTGAGTACCAAAGGCAATTTCGTTGGCCCGAAGATAACCAGTCTAAACTTGTAGAATCTGTTTTATTGGGAATACCTATTCCTAACTTGTTCATGGCTGCAAATAGAGATGGATCTTGGGAGTTAATAGATGGCGTACAAAGGCTTAACTCATTGATTCATTTTTGTGGGACCCCAGAGCAAATAGAAAGTTTTGGGCTGGATAAGCCTCTTAAACTTAAGGGGCTAGATATCCTGTCTGAGTTCAATGGAGCAACGTTTAATGATCTGCCTCATTCACTTCGTTTGAAGTTCAGTTTACGTCCGCTTAAGGTAACAACACTAAGCGATAAAAGTGATCTAAAAGTACGATTCGACCTCTTTGAGAGATTGAATACTGGTGGAATCAAATTAACTCCTCAAGAAATTCGAGCTTGTGTATTTAGAGGGCAATTTAATGATTTTATCATTGAACTTGCAAAAAATGATGACTTCAACAAAGTTGTTAATGTGTCATCAACTAAAGCGAAAGACGGTACCAGAGAAGAGCTTGTTTTGAAGTTTTTGGCTTACAAAACAAAACGTGATGATTTTAAACACAGTGTAGAGATATTTCTAAATGACTTTATGGCCGATGCATCGGTACATTTTAACTATAAGAAGTATAGAGAGCTGTTTGAAAAAACATTTGAATCACTAAGAGCTGTCTTACCTAATGGAATTAAACGCGGCAATAAAGGAAGTACACCACAAGTGCTTTTTGAAGCCATTGCTATTGGAGCTGCCGATGCTATTGAAGAAGGAGTTGATATTAGCGGATCAAATGTAGCCAACTGGATTGATGATGAAGAGTTACGCCGCTTGACAACTGGAGCCACAAATTCAGGGCCTCGCTTACGCGAAAGAGTCGAGTATTGTCGAGTTAGGTTTGTAGATAATGTTTAATGATATTGATGCTGGTGTTATGAATCGCTTGAGGCAACTAGATTCAATACTAGAGTATTTGTCAGATGAGGCACTGACTGAAGAAACTAAAAATTCAGACTTCTATCGTGCTCAGAAAGGCTTGGTGTTTGTTGCAATGTATGCAGCACTTGAGTTCGCAATTACACAATCAGTCACACGAGCATTAGAAGTTATTGGGCAAGAAGAAGCTCCTGCCAATCATTTTAAAAGTGCGGTATTGTGCTCGCTGTTTGATTCTCATTTTAAAGCTCTTCGAGAGTGCGGAGCCTCCAAAGTGTGGGAAAATCGTCATAAACTTGTTCTCGCAGTAACAAGTGATACTGAAGTGACTAATGTTGACAGTTCTGTTTTTCCATCAGGTGGCTCAATGAATATTTCTATTAAACAGCTAGAGAACGTGTGGAATTTTTTTGATTTAGAACGCTCACCACTGCCAGAAGGTGTGCAGCACTTTGTCTTAACCGAAGTCAAGGATCACCGTAACGCGATAGCTCATGGTAGAGAGACCGCAATTACTATAGGGCGAAGGTTTAACGTTACGCAGTTAGATAATAAAGCACGCAGTATAAAGCTTTTATGTCTTCACATTACTTCTTCGTTTGCCTCTTATTGTGCTGAAAAACGATATTTTGTTGCGGATACTGTGGCATAAAAAGCAACTGCTTTGCCATACCAGTAGTTATTCATGGATTGCTAATGCTCGATTTTTCGAAATTCATTTCTTTCCAAATCCTAATCAGTAATACATCCACTATCCTCATAGTGACTTTTAAATAGGAGGTCACTATGAAACCAGAACTAAACCACAATGCTACTGGTGTGAAACGTCCTTTCAAGCTTGAAGAGATTTGGCGTATTCGCACTCGAATTGAAATTCAAAACAACTTGATGCAATTAGCTTTACTGAATTTGGCTATAGATAGCAAGCTAAGATCATGTGACTTACTCTCTTTAAAAGTTCGAGACGTCACTACTCTCGATCAAGTATTTGAAAGGGTTCAATTAACGCAGAAGAAAACTGGGATCGAAGTTCAATTTGAGATAACTCCGAGAACACAACAAAGTATTATCCATTGGATTCAAGAAGTTAAATTGCAACCCAGTGATTATTTGTTTCGGAGTATACGTCGCTCTAATCAACCAATAAGCTATTCATATTACAGGTCTATCATCAGGAGCTGGGCTGAGCAATTAGGACTTGATTGCGACTTGGGGACAAGAAAACCTTCGATGATAAAAACGCCATATCGATTGCACAACCTCTCTGCGAAGCAATAATGTCGATGACCGCTCGTACCCGTTTATCCTCAGGGCGCGATGAAAGCGCAGGACTATAGACTAGCCCTACCGCTTTATTTACTGTTTTCCACACTTTGTCGATATCGACGTCAGTAAATAGATGCTGAGAAATGGATCCCAATTCTTTGCTAGTAAGCGGCAGAGTATTAATTCCATCACTCCTGGCTTGACGTAAGGCTTTGAGAAATTGTTGGTTTTTCCTATCTTCAGGCTCTAAATAGATGACTACAATCTGATTGTCCTGTGCCAAAACCTTGTGAGGGACATCTTCGAAAATCACAATACATTGTCCGGTGTGAATACTTTGTGCCTTGTAATCTTGAACCGAGATGTCTTTGTCTAAACCAATGCAAATTTGGACAGCATGATGTGCATGAACATCATTATCAGGACTGATTCCGATGTAAATCGCTTTGTAGGGCCACAAATGAATATGCATGGCTGACTCAGTATCAAAAGTTCAGGCTATTGATTTTTGCCTTATAAATCTACACAAATGACGAATGTTAGCCGATAGATACACGTTGAGGCGAGTGCGCACAGTGAAACTGTGTGCTTCTTACACTTTTAAGTGTGTAAATAATTTAAAATGCCACAGTCCCTAATGGTTTTGTTTTGATCACACTTTGACGCCATATTTTCGAGTGATGACTTTAATGCGTTTAGCTCTTCAATGCGAATAATGACGTCTGATAAATGCTTAGCTATTAACGTATTGATATTTGAACAGCTCTGATCTGGCTTCGAACGACTGTCCATGAGCGTTTTTACTTCCATGATAGACATATCCAATGAACGACACTGTTTAATAAATAGGAGTTGTTCAATAGTCCCCTTGTCGTAGACACGATAATTTCCACTTGAGCGCTTGAGCTCAGGCAATAGCCCTTTCTTTTCATAAAAACGAATGGTCTGAATACTACAACCTGTCGTCTTTGCGACATCACCAATTTTCATTTTTTCTCCTAACCGTTGACTCTATACCAAGTATAGACTTTATACTCATACTATTCATCAGTAAAGAGTGTGTTTCTAATGAGCGGATGTGGGTGCGAAGTTGAAATAAAAGACCAGTCTCAACGACAGGTTTTGTATTGGCTTTTGGGAATAAACGCGACAATGTTTGTTATAGAAATGGGGATCGGGTTGCTTGCTCATTCAACCGCATTAATAGCCGATTCACTTGATATGCTCGCCGACGCAGTTGTATATGGTGTTGCCCTTTATGCTATTGGTAAATCGCTATTGCACAAAGCCAATGCGGCTAGAATTAGCGGCTTTTTTCAGATGGCACTGGGTGTGTTGATTATCATTGATATTGTAAGACGGTCAATTTACGGTAGCGAACCTGTATCGGGACTAATGATGGCTATGGGGGCAGTTGCACTGGTTGCTAATGTCATTTGTCTTGTGATCATACGCAAACAAAGAAATGAAGAAGTGCATATGCGGGCAAGCTGGATATTTTCAGCCAACGATGTGATTGCCAACTTAGGTGTTATCTTTGCTGGCGTTTTGGTGTTTTGGCTCGATTCTCGATGGCCTGATCTGGTTATCGGTGTGATAGTTTCGTGCGTTGTGTTGCGCGGGGCAAAAATGATCCTCGAAGATGCTGGAAATGAAAGACAGCGAGCGCTTAATGCGCAAAGTTGATAAGAAAATGCCAATTTTTAATTGCACATCAAAACTGCGTAGGTTGGCATGGCTACTTATTACTTTGCTCATGTGTCAATCGGGCTTTTCGTTCGCCGCTCAATGCGATGACTACCCTGCGGAGGTATCGTCAGTCCCTGAACAATCAAAGTCGATAGGCACTTATGATGTTCCCGAAAAAAATGTAAATGCTGGTGATAATACGTCGAGTGAAGAGTCTAAGTGTTTCCATTGTGTGCTGTGTCAATGTGGACAGATTAAGTTTCTGGCACAGCACCCAATAAATGACGTATCTAAACCGTTATATACCAATCAATACAGTTATTCCCGCAACGTCACTGACGGCCTAGTCGAAGGCCTTTTGCGCCCACCTCAACATTAATCCATTCCCTCCTATATGTTTGCATGGGTGCTTTCCATGTATGTCGTTATCTTATGAACAAAAGGTTCTTTTATGAGTTCTTCACGCCCATTGGGCATAAAAAAAGCTAGCTCAGCGTATCTGAAATTGATATCTGCTGCACTGGTAACCATGAGCATATCTGTTCAATCTGCCAATGCGCAAAAGTCTTCAATCACGCTTGAAAATGCGCTCAAACGCACATTATCAAACAACCCAGATTTAGTTGTGTTCGAATTTAAATCTTCGGCTTTGGATGGTGAATCAAAAATGGCCAGCTTACGACCTGAAATGTCTGTTGGGGTTGAAGTTGAAAATGTGTTGGGAACAGGCGAAGTGTCTGGTATCAAAGATGCCGAATTGACACTGACCTTATCGTCGGTCATCGAGCTTGGAGATAAAGTCAGCGGCCGAATGAATGTGGTGAGTTCAAAAAAAGCACAACTGCTTACACAACGGCGCATTCGCACGCTGGACATCTTGGGTGAAACAACTCGACGATATATCAATGTCATTGTCCAACAAGCGTTGCACAAGACTGAGCAACGAGCTGAAATGCTGGCTCGCACAATGCTTCAGACAGTCTCTACACGGGTTGAAGCGGGGGCTTCTTCACCACTTGAGAAAAAACGTGCAGAGTCAGCGTTGTCGCAGGCGCGTTTGTCGTTATTGATAAGTGAACAAAAACTCAATGAGTATAAACGCGACCTGGCCATCATGTGGGGTGACACTAACGCTGCGTTTGCGGAAGTTGAAGGGACACTGTTATCGTTTCCAAATTCACTATCACTTGAACATATGCTTTCACAGCTTCAAAGCAATCCACACGTTCTGCTTTATGCTGATAACTATCGGGTACAAGAGGCCAGATTGAGAGTGGTTCAGGCCAGTCAGCAGTTCGACATTGCGTGGGAAGCCGGTATCCGAAGAATGCAGGGAATTGATGACACAGCGTTAGTCGCCAGTATTTCGGTGCCGTTAAATACCAAGCAGCGGAATCTAGGTGAATACGAACAACAGCGCGCATTGCTTGACAGTATAGACTATCAAAAACAAGCGAAAATTCGTGAACTTACTCGCCAATTAAATCAAGTCATTAGCGCAAAAGACCAAGCCTTGCTCACTGTTACGACCCTTCAAGACAATGTCGTCCCAACATTGGAATCTGCATTGAAATTGGCGCGGGATGGCTATGAAAGTGGTCGCTACAACTACATAGAGTGGGTGACAACGCAACAGCAACTCATAGATATGCAACGAACTATGATAAAAGCCGCAGGCTTAGTTCACCTTCGAAGCGCAGATCTAGAGGCACTTACGGGAATTCCCGTGTTTTCTGACTCTCCCTCGACGTCTGCTCAATCATCACAATGAATAGAGAAAAAATAATGAATAAATCACAATTTACATTAGTTACTAGCGCACGTGACTTGCTTGGCATGTTAGTCATGCTAGTTACTTTACTGTTTGCTTCTGTCGCCCTGGCTGATGATGACGATGAGGAAGCCGAAGAAAGACCCGAGTACGTAGTGTTATCTCAAGAACGGATGCTTGAACACGATATCGTGACTGCATCGGCCGCATCAGGAACATTATCGCTCACAACCAGAACCTTTGGGCGGATAGTTCATGATCCTGCGTCACTGAGTCATATTCGTGCCCGCTTCGACGGTGTTGTAAAACGTATCATGGTGAATATTGGAGATAAAGTAGAAAAAGGTGACACACTGGCAATCATTGAGTCAAACGAGAGTTTAAATCAATACTCAATCACCTCACCGATGTCTGGAAAAATCATAGCTAGACACGCCAATGATGGTGAGCTCACCAACGGTCAAGTACTGCTTTCTGTTGCTAATTACTCTCGCGCAATTGCTCAATTGGCTATTTTCCCCAAACAACGTACTCGTATTGCCGCTGATATGGAAGTCACTTTAAGGCTTGAGGAATTGCAGCAACAATCAAGTATAAGCCACATTACGTCCTCACCTGATGACAAACCTTATTCTATCGCGTTTGTGAACGTTGATAATGGCAGTGGTTATTGGCCTTTAGGCGCTATGGTAGAGGGTTATATTCAGATTGGGTTCCAAGAAGTCAATCTGGCTCTCCCCAAAAGTTCAATACAAGAGTTAGATGGGCAAACCATTGTTTTTGTCAAAGAAGGGGAGCGATTTTACCCCCGCCAAGTAAAGCTTGGGAACACGGACAACCGTTTAGTAGAGATTGTGAAGGGCGTTCAAATAGGCCAGCAAGTCGTTGTAGAAAATAGCTATCTACTAAAAGCTGATTTATTAAAAATGGAGGCGGGCGATGATGACTAATTACCTGCGCATTTATTGTCAAAAGCAAAGCCAAGTCCATAAAAACGGTGAGGTGAGAACATGATAGCACCAATACTCCGTCTATCCATTGAGCGACGTGGTGTCATGATGTTGTTCGCCTTGTTTGTCGCCTTTTTTGGTATGTACAGTTACAAACAATTGCCGATTGATGCTGTGCCTGATATCACCAACGTGCA
The DNA here is from genome assembly GCF_005887195.1 of Pseudoalteromonas sp. S1650. Classification (NCBI taxonomy): domain Bacteria; kingdom Pseudomonadati; phylum Pseudomonadota; class Gammaproteobacteria; order Alteromonadales; family Pseudoalteromonadaceae; genus Pseudoalteromonas; species Pseudoalteromonas sp. S1650. The sequence continues at coordinate 24,604 of NZ_PNDF01000026.1, forward strand.
AGTGCAGATAAATACCGCAACCCCAGGTTACTCGCCTTTGGAGACTGAACAACGCATAACGTTTATAGTTGAAACCTCGCTGGCCGGTTTGCCTAATTTATCGTATACCCGCTCGATATCACGCTATGGTTTGTCGCAAGTCACAGTCGTGTTTAAAGAGGGCACTGATTTATATTTCGCACGAAATCTCGTCAACGAGCGTCTCACCGCCATCGCGGCGCAATTGCCAACAGGGTTAACCCCTGAAATGGGCCCTATCTCCACAGGCTTGGGGGAAATTTACATGTACTCGTTAAGTGCTGAGCCTCAGGCGCGACAGGACAACGGTCAACCCTATGATGCTATGGCATTAAGGGAGATCCATGATTGGGTAATTAAGCCCCAATTGTCGCTTGTTGAGGGGGTGACCGAGGTTTATGCGATAGGCGGATTTGAAAAGCAATATCATGTGAATCCTAATCCAGTCGCAATGATAAACTTTGGGATAAGTACAGGTGACCTTCTCAGTGCGCTAGAACGCAACAATGCGAATCAAGGCGCTGGTTTTGTAGAACAAAATGGGCAACAAGTACTGATCAGATCGGAAGCCCAACTTAAGGGCATTGACGATATCGGCCAAGTGGTTGTTAAGATCATTGATGGCGTACCGGTAAAAATTCAAGACATCGCCCAAATCAACCTCGGTAAAGAGCTGCGCTCTGGAGCCGGCACGTTAAATGGCCAAGAAACAGTGATTGGCACGACAATGATGTTAGTGGGAGAAAACTCTCGTACGGTCGCCAAAGCTGTGGACAGTAAGCTCGAAACCATTAAAACAAGCTTACCCGAGGGCGTAATCCTTGAAGCGGTTTACGATAGGACAAGCCTCGTTGACAAAACCATCGACACAGTGCAGAAAAACCTCGTCGAGGGCGCTTTACTTGTCATCGTTGTGCTATTCGTTTTGCTTGGGAATGTGCGAGCTGCACTTATTACCGCCGCTGTAATACCCTTGGCAATGCTTGCCACGATATCGGGCATGGTCAAAACAGATGTGTCTGCTAACTTGATGAGTTTAGGCGCACTGGATTTTGGCTTGATTGTCGATGGCGCAGTTATCATTGTTGAAAACTGTATCAGACGATTATCCGAATCCCAGAAACAAAACGGCGCTACTCTACCGCTCAAAGAAAGGCTGAATGTTGTATATGAAGCCACTAATGAAGTCATACGTCCCAGTTTGTTTGGTGTATTGATCATTACCATTGTTTATATCCCCTTGTTCACGCTCACTGGCGTCGAAGGTAAAATGTTCCACCCCATGGCAGCGACCGTGATAATGGCTTTGCTTGCCGCAATGGTATTTTGTTTTACCGTAGTGCCTGCGGCGATAGCAATTTTCATGAGAGGTAAAATTAGCGAAAAAGAAAGCCCAATTATTAAAGGTGCAAAGGCAGTCTATCGTCCTGTTTTAACCGGAGCGCTGCGTTTTAGATGGCTAGTGGTAGTAGCAGCGAGTGCTTTGGTTGTCGGCAGTTTATGGATGGGCAGTAAATTAGGCTCCGAGTTTATTCCCCAGCTCAATGAAGGTGATATCTTAGTACAAGCGATACGCATCCCTGGGACTGGGGTAGAACAAGCAGTTGAAATGCAAAAAACTCTTGAAGCGAAACTTATGCAGTATGAGCAAGTACAGACGGTATTCGGTCGCACGGGTACGGGTGAGGTCGCCACCGACCCTATGCCACCAAACATTACTGATACGTTTGTTATTTTAAAGCCTCGGGAGCAATGGCCCGATCCATCAATGACAAAAGCTGAGTTAGTGAAAACGTTTGAAGAGGACTTGTTTACTTTGCCCGGCAATAATTATGAATTTACGCAACCTATACAAATGCGTTTTAACGAATTGATTAGTGGCGTAAGGGCAGATTTGGGGATAAGGCTATTTGGGGATGACTTAGATACGCTCTTTGCATCTGCTTCTGACATTTTGACCGTTATTTCAACGATTGAAGGAGCTGATGACGCGAGGCTTGAGCAGGTAGAAGGCATTCCAATCTTCACCGTCACACCAAAGCCTGATCAATTGGCACGCTTTGGTTTGGATATAGCCGACTTGCAGTTATGGCTCAATGCTGCGACAGGTGGAGAAACCGCTGGAATGATTTTTGAGGGCGACAGACGCTTTGAAATTGTCGTGCGATATGCCGACGACATTCGAAATGAACTCACTCAGCTTGAGAGCGTTCCCATAGTCACGCCCTCTGGTGAGCATGTACCAATAAGCGAATTAGCCACACTTGCATTTAAAGAAGTACCTAGCCAAATAAGCCGGGAGAATGGCAAACGTAGTATTGTTGTCACAGCAAATGTGCGTGACAGAGATATTGGCACTTTTGTTGAAGAAGCTCAGGCGAGAATTAATGATGAAGTAGATTTACCTGCTGGTTATTGGCTCGACTATGGTGGAACCTTTGAGCAGCTCGAAAGTGCGAGTCAACGATTGACGATTGTGGTACCGGTTACGTTGTTTGTGATTTTGACAATGCTGGTAATTGCGTTTGGTTCTATACGCGATGCGTTGATTATCTTCACAGGTATCCCTTTGGCATTAACAGGCGGTGTAATGTCTCTTTGGTTAAGGGATATGCCTTTATCCATATCCGCGTCGGTAGGATTTATCGCGTTGTCTGGGATTGCCGTATTAAACGGATTGGTAATGCTGTCCTTCATCAAGCAACGTTTGCTAGAAACCGGAGAATTAGTGAATAGCATTGTTGAAGGGGCACTTATTCGCTTGCGTCCGGTATTAATGACAGCACTAGTGGCAAGCCTTGGATTTGTGCCCATGGCGCTCAATACGGGCATAGGTGCAGAGGTGCAACGGCCTTTGGCCACGGTGGTCATCGGCGGGATAATATCGTCAACCTTGCTAACACTGGTAGTGCTGCCTGTACTCTATCGACTCGTGCATAGTAAAGGGGATCAGTAGTGTTCTTGGGCATTTATTCGTAAATGCCCAAGTTTTACCTGAACGATTTTTAGGTACCTATTGACTCTTTATTAAGTATAGACTTTACAATCATATTCTTAACGTCATGTACGATAAGGATAGATATGGTTTCGCTTATTTTAATTAGTAGTTTTTTGGCGCTAGCCGTCCTCGGTAGAAGCTTTGTTCAATATAAGAGAAATGGTGATTTTGGTATAAGAGCAGCATCTATAAACGCACCATTAATAGAAATTGTACCAGGGGCTATATTCGTGGTTACGTTTTGCTTTGCATTTGGTCTAGTTCTTTTTGGTTACTTAGGACGTGCGCCCCTACTATTTGTTCCTTCAATTCCATTTCAGCTTCTCGGCTCCTTGATTGGCGCCTGCGGAATTGCTGTAACTTTGTTGTCTCAAATTCAAATGGGAGATTCATGGCGTATTGGCGTTGACCAGCAAGAAACGACTGCACTTATTACCCACGGGATTTACGCAAAGTCTCGCAACCCCATTTACTTTGGTATTTTTCTATTTTGGGCAGGGGTGTGTATAACGTTCCCACATTTGCTGCTTTGGGCATGTGCTTTTGTATGTTGGATTTGCATTGAAGTGATTGTTCGACAAATTGAAGAGCCTTATTTGAAGAAAGTGCATGGCGATGATTTTCTAAAATATAAGTCTGACACTAACCGATACATACCTAAGCTTTCACGCTTAAATAAGTAATGGCGCAGGCTGCTTTATATGCATAAACTAACGAACGGTATCTTTTAACGTCCATTTTTATGAACTGTCGTTATTCTTAAATAAAGTGAGCCGACTGATTATGTTTGCAAGCCCGTTCTCGATTAGCGTGAGTTCATTGTCAATTAAAGTGAGTCAGGCACCGGTCATATTCTCACTTAATGTGAGTCCAAAATGTACGATGTAATCAAGTCAGAGGGATTATGTTCGCGAGCCACTACATCTAGCAAGTGATACCTATAAGCGCTTTTTAGCAAATCAATCGGAAAGCTGTAGTGGCGATTTTGGCATGTCTGAGATGCTCATGACATTTTACGGGGGACAATCAGATAAGTCTTTTGGAGAAATCTTTCAGCAAGGTTCTGTTGATTTACAAAAGTACATGATGGAAGCTTTAGAGGGAATTGACGAAATTGCGCTAGATGAAACCATACATATAGAAAGTATCAAAAAGCTTATTGCAGATTTGCCTGCGTTGATGAGCAGTCAATCTTCGAGAGTAGCAGAGGAACTTGATGAAGGAGGCGAATCCCCAGTTTCAGAGTTCGAGGCCAAAACGGGAATTGGGCCAGTTATATTAAAAAATGTAAAACCGCCAAACGTGGTGGAAAAAATATGGCAGATTTTATCAGGCATTGAAGAATTCTCAGGAATTGGTATAGAAACATTTTTTGGAGTGAAACCTCGTAGCTTTGAAGCAGATTCGGATAGAGAAAGAACTATTCAAGAGAAAGTCAACGCAGTCTATCACCAGTTAAATTTTCTCGGTTACTATCGTGATTCAAAAATGAAAGAAGATAGAAGATTTCGGGCATCCTTTAGTGATATGACGCATGCAGGTGTTGCTTCATTTTGTCATTTTTTTCTGTGTAGAGACGAAGATTTGGTAATGAAGGCTGCTGCGGCTTATGAATATTTAGGTGTAAACACTAGAGTATTGCACTATAAAGCTTACAAGAAAATGCAGCCGACCGCTGACACGTCGGCTGATTAGGAATTACCAAATAAATACTCTAAAACGTTTTTGTCCAAAGATGAGTTTCTTATCTTATGGTCAAGATTGTCACTGCTCAAGCTCCCTAGTGTGATTTTTAATACTCAAATACTCAGTTGTAGCTCGATTGAGACTTGGTAGTAGCAATTATTTTGAACCTTTATTAAATTCACCCGTTCAACTCTTACACAAATTTAACTAGAAGAGTCTCTGTAGAACCCTTTTTAATACCAATAGGATCAATGCCTAAAGCCAAAGCCACCACCAGAAATAATGGGAGATGTAGGTTTAATTATTAAAAGCAGTGAATACACAGATTAATTTATAAGGCAGAATTCTAATCTTGATACTTTTTGATACTATAGTAACAAATTCAACTGATAATCTTATTTTTTGTTACTATAACAGCAATTTTATTCACCATCGGTGATGGCTTTTATATTGTCTCTTGATGAAACAATCTTCAATACCATTTCATATGTGACACAATAGTAACAAATAATGTCATTATTTATGCTATAATTGATACTATAGTGACATATTTGGAGGTGTGTATGTTATCCCTTTATACTGCTTATGATTTGCAGATGGATCTCAAAGAGTTTATCAAGTCAGCTCGAAAAAAAGACAAACTCAGTGTTCAGAAGTTAGCCGATCTGTCTGGCGTGCCTTATGCGACGATCCGAAAGTTTGAATCATCTGGTAACATCTCATTGCGTCAGTTTCTAATGCTTTATGAGACCGTCGGAGACTTGAAAAAAGTGAAAGAGCTGACAAAGTCGTGTGAGCCTGAATTCAAATCAATAGAGGATGTGCTACGACATGCTTAAATCTGCCCTAACCGTAAGGCGTAAGCTTAGCACCGGTGAAAAGGTGCTTGTCGGCAAGCTTGTTGAAAATAGTCAACAAAGCTTCTTTCAATTTGACGAGACGTATTTAAACGCTCACTCTACTTCTTTGGCCCCGTTCAATTTAAAAGCAGACACAAGCCTACAAGCTGCGCCTAGAAAACCGCATTATGGCATCCATGGAGTTTTTGCAGACAGCCTCCCTGATGGTTGGGGTCTTTATCTCATGGATCGTGTATTTAGGCAGAACAATCAGAACCCAAAAACAGTTACCGCTTTAGAGCGTTTGGCCTACCTAGGTGAGAGATGTATGGGGGCGTTGAGCTATGAGCCAGAGTTAGATTTACTTGATGAGTCCAAGGATTCAATTGATATTATTACCCTCGGTCGAGCTGCGATTGAAGAATTTGAAGGCACTGAGTCAGCTTTGCTTGAGCACTTGATGAAAACGGGTGGATCGGGTGGTGCTAGGCCAAAAATGAACGTTACGCGTTTAGCGAATGGTCAATATTCAACATTAGACTACGTACAAGGCACAAAGCTTATAGTAAAGCTTACATCAGAAAAGTTTGACTTGAAGCACTCTGAATCAATAGTTGAATATTGCTACATGCAAATTGCTCGTAATGTTGGCATCGAGGTTCCTGAGTTTGATTTAATTGATGCGGGTAATGGAAGATATTGGCTAGAGCAGGAGCGATTTGATTGCACAGAGCAAGGTGGTCGAATTCATATGATTTCTGCTTGTGGGTTATTAGATGCCCCTTTTCGAGAACCTTCTTTGGACTATGTGGATTTAGTAAAAGCTACGCGCATCATGTGCAGTGTTACAGAGTCTCAGAAGCTCATTAAGCGTTGCATGTTTAACTATTTAACTGTTAACCAAGATGATCATAGTAAGAACTTCAGTTTTCTTGCCAGTGACTCCGATGTTTGGACGCTATCACCTTTCTACGACATTGTTTACAGCCCAAGTCCTTACAAAGAGCATATGACGGCTTTTGGTGGTAATGGCCAAACACCAAAGAATGTACTAAATCAGCTAGCTGCTCAGTCGGGGTTGTCTTCAAAAAAAGCGATTATGACTATGGCTGAAGAAATATTTGAAGCAACGCGCTCGTTTAGGCATGAGGCCAAGCATTTAGGTTTGTCATCTAATCTAATCAATGAGATTGATAATGATATGATAGAAAAGTTTAAGGCGCTTTAAATACAGGATAATTAAAATTGTCATGCCTTATTTTGCAAATGTCAGATAAGTTGAGAGATCTATACTATTTTTAGTCTAAAATAGGAGCCGCCTGTTAAGGCCCATACCAAAAATATGAAAGCTGACTTATCTGACAAATTTCGGTGCCAGCTTCATCATAATTTAGCTTATATTTATGCTGAATTGGGCTAAACCAAAAGTTAACTGGTTTACCGTTTTCCACTTCCTTAAAAGCTATTTGAATTAAAATTTCTGACTCAACTTTAATCATTCAGATAACTCCAAAATCAAGGTTATAAAATTCACACTGATCTTCTGATGCTTCTTTTATTTCGGTATCTTCATTACTCACTTGGCGGTTATGTTGGCCTAGTACGATAATATTTGCAGGTGGTTCAATGATGTCATCTAGTTTTTTTAATGCTTCTTCAAGTTCTCCACCTTCTGTTGATACGTACTGTGAAGTAATTACGCAGCTAGCAAACTTATCGTTATTGGCCTCTTTGTAGTACTTAAAGAAATCAGAGTAATATGAAGTTAATCGGCTTTTTAAAACGGGTAAGATTGGATGGCTAATTACGCTATCCTGCATGTCCAGTGTTTTCAAGGCACGAAGAATTAATGCAAAACCAGCCCATTCAAGTGTATTGTTGAATACATCCATACCCCCAAATACTTTGTTTTGCCATGCATCAAAAGCAGAGTGCATTTCATACTCATCCATATACCAAACTTTGCTTGTACCATTTTCAAACTCTAATAATAAATAGCAACCAGAGTATGAAGCCTCCTGAGTGCTATCGCCTCTAACGTGAGATACTTTGTTTGAGCTAACATCAATTGAAAACTTATCGTTGTCATAAACCACTGCAAGTTCATAGCTTTTTACAATACCTTGAGTTTCAAGGTAGGCAATTACATTATCTGTATTTAGTGCAGGAAACAGACAATATGCAGTAGTGTAGGGATGTTTCCTAACTCTTATGTTTACCAGGTTAAGCAGCTCAGGACTCAGAGAGCCGATCAACATATCCACATCTTTAATTGTCGCAACAACGTCATCTAGGGCGCACTCTTTAATCAAAGCGGAATAATGAGAATGTGAAGCCAAGTTGAACAATGTTTCCCACTGTTTAATATTGTCTGAAGCAGATTTGATTAGCTTTTCAATTTGAACTGATAACATTAGTACGCCTCGCGTGAATAAGCACTTTCGAATTGTTCTTCATAAGCTTGCTGATTGGAACTGTGCTGACAATCTTGATCATCAAACAACATTGGGTCATTCATAACACTATCTCTATAAATACAAGGGCAGAGAGTCTTCCAGTGACGTTTAATAAGGGTTTTCTCCCTCATTTGATCCACATGCACTGAAAGCCACGCTTCATTGCCCATCGCCTTACCTTGCTCTTCAATAGCTAAAATTTCTTCAGGAGGCATAACTGTAGTCTTAAAAGAACCATCAATTAGCTCAGTTTGACAATAGCCACCGGCTAATTGTCCACGCATTGCTTTAGATAGAACGGTTGTAGTGTGGGTAACTTTTGAATTTACACCGTTGTATTGGAAATTGTCTTTTTCATAAAAAACATTCGCATTAATTTGTTTTACTTTTCCAGAACGGTAAGCAAGTTTAAGAATTCCCTTGTAGCCTAATCCTAATTGAGTCACATATTGGCCTGATGATTCACTATACTCAGTTTTTAAAAAGCAAAGCTGCTCAGTAGGGCAAAGTGAAAGGCCTATTTTTGCAGCTTTTAAAAATGAAGTGATTACGGACTCAACTGGAGTGTAAGGGAAGCTGTATTCCACGTTTAATCCAGACATAACGATTTGATAGACGTAGTTTAGCTCTGTATTAAAGTCAAGCTTATAACCATTTTCGGAAAGACAAGCATCAAACTGGCCTTTGCATGCTGTTAATTTTCCATACAATAAATTTTGATATTCTTGAAGTGATAAACTCATAACGCTCACCGTTGAACTTAGATATGTAATAAGAATATTTGATTTAAAAAATCGCGCTTATTACCAGTCAATAACAACGACCTCATCGTTTTTGGTGTATCCATACCAGTTTTCGCTATCTAAACATTCTTTAAGAGTTGCAATTGCTTTCTTCATGTCATTATGAGCAATCATCTGGCGGGTACGTTTCAACTCAAAAACCTCGCATATATCAGCCTCTAAATATTCAACACCGATAAAAGCAAACAATTTAACGGGAATACCTGCTAAATTCGCAACATACTTATAGAAACTCTCTTGAACGTCATATCGAAGGTCTCGGCATTGGAATCTAAACTTATTTGGATTGGCTGAACGAGTAGACTTAACATCACTGGCAATTGCATGCTTGTTAATGTAATCGAATTTTACTTTAAGCATTAATCCAGAGTCAGGATCTCGCGCTATTACAGTAAGTTCCGCAAAACCATTTGAAATTAATCGCTTAGCTCTAGCGTGAGATTTGAATGTATCCAAAATTCTATGGGCGTCATCCCAGACTAAACCATCTATTGGTGTCTTATGGGTTATGTGTGAAAGCGCTCCATCGTTGAAAGCAGCTAATAGGCTAGAACACTTATTATCTTCCACCATTTTTACAGCTTCGTTGTAGGCTTTGACTCCAGCGCCTTTTATTATGGATTTCGCAATCAAATCATCAAAAATTAGGGTGTTTGGTTTAGCATCTAACAAGCGCTTAACTAACTCTGATTTAGTGCCTGAGACCTTTTGACCTGCGGCTTTTAATGCGTCCTTTAGCTCAGCACTTGTGTGAAGCGCTGTAGGATACTCAATGGCAAGAGGTACACGGAAATAGCGATCATAAAAACCAATTGGCTCTAATATTAACTCATGACCATAAGTGCCAGTATCAAGAGTGTTTCTTTGTGCAGCAGTTCGTTTTCTTTCCTCATTAGAAAAATATTGACGAAATACATGAGCTGGTGTGTTTTTCGCTAACTCTTTAATCAGAGATGAGCTATGAGCATCTAATTCGTGGTAAACAGAATTTGGCACACCGCTATAAATACCTTCAACAAGATCACCATTAGAGTCCAAAAAGTTTGGATTACCTAAATCATCGTATGCAGGCAGAATAGTGTTAAACCATTCTGTAGGTTTTTCTGTTTCTTGAACTTTTAGATTTGCTGATGCCATGTTCTTGCCTTGCTCTACTTATTTAAAGTAGTAACATCATGTCATAGAGATTTTTTCGTGCTGAACTGAAGAAGAAAACCTATCTTCAAAGTTAATGATGAGAATTGAGCGCGATCTTTAATTTTATATAGATTGCTATTATGGACAATTAAACTAGGAAACTCGATGTTCGAAGGAAAAGCATTAAAAGATATTATTGGAAACCTTAGCGCTGATTTACCTGATACTCATTTTAGTGTTGAAGCACACCATCAAATAACCGATTTATTACCAAGTGAAATGGTCGAAATTATAAAAAATTATTTCGAGGATCTAACCATTCAGAATATTTTGACGGTGGATGGCATAATACAGCGTATAGAGTGTGCAACCTCTACATTCACAGTGGACGTTATACCACTTACAGAATGGAATGAAGAAACGCCATGTGGTGAGTAATATTGTCGCTAATTTTAGCGAAAAATACAGATTCATTAACTTGATCACAATAAATGAAATCAATGAATCAGTACCTGGGTTGAAGTTATTCAGAAAAAATGAAAACTTACACTCAAGCACTCTACTGACAATATCATTTGGAGTCACAGCGCAAACTCTAATTAATCAGATAAATTATTTATTAGAAACAACTCAGCGGCTACAGCTGTCTTTATTTGATGAAAAGTCGAACTCTGTAAATTAATTCTATTTATTAAGGAGTTGCCTGATGTGGTTTATTACGACGTTGAAAGAGCCATATAAATTCTATAACAAAAATGGAATACCTATATTAGTCTCTGAAATTGAGTAGACAAACTGCATTTATGACGCTGATGGTGATGTAGTTGGGGAATGTTCACCAAGTGTAATAAAAAATAAGCAGCAAGCACTTTTAGCTTTAGTGGGTGCCGGAGTTTTTGGCTTTCCTTCTAAAAATGAAGCCAAAGAATTTGCTAAGGGTCTTAAACTAAAAACGTGGAACTATCTGCAATTAGGTTAACGATAATAACTTGATCATTAAGAGCAAGCATTTGTAGAGTTGTATTGGGGTAGCATATTAATTCAAGTATAAGAGGTGTGATTAATGGGAAGGTCAAAACCTGTGAGTTTCGCTGGTAAGCACTTTGAAAGACAAGGTTATGCTGTTGATTATTTTAATAATCAAAAAGTAGAGCTGTTACCAGAGGGTACAATAGAGAATGGCGAACTCTTCGAGTCTTTAAAAGATGTTTTTGAACGGTACTGTGATAATTCGCCCGGATATGAATTAAATGGCAGGTTGATAACAGGCTTCAGTGTCGCATATGAAAAGCGCCATGTAGAAGGAGTTTGGGCAACTCACCCTTGTTTCAAAGTTGTGAGAGAGTAATAAAGTCTCATACCAAGTAATAAAGATTCATACTAAGTATTAAAGTATCATACTAAGTATTAAAGTATCATACTAAAATGGCAGCTAGCGCAGTCGATACGCTGCCATTTCTAAATCGAAAATGTCCCAAAATGAGTTAACGTAAATCCTCTAATGGCAGCTTTGAGCGAAGCAGGCACTCAACGTGTTAATGAATAAATAATCAATTCTCGTTATGTAATATAATTAGCTTCTCGTTAAAATTTTCATAAACATTTAAGTTGCTAATTTTAAAGCTATTTTTTATGCGTATTCTCGTAATGTAATTTTACCCGTTCTCGAATAAGTAAATTCACGGTTATAGGAGAGTCTAAACAATTGTAATTCCTTTAGGCTATGTGTAAGTTATTAATAATTAAATTAATAAAAATCGTATTTTGATAATTCTGGAAATTTACACATTGAGTGTTAACGGGAATTCTCGGTAATACGCTGTTAGAGCTATCCAGAGGTTAGGCATGCAAAAAATTATTCAAGGAATATCTGACGGTTCTATTTTGCATTTAGATTTAATTGAGGAAATAGGTGAGCACTCAGAAAGAGTAACGATCAATACCTATCCAGACCCTGATCTTATTCGACATGATAGATTCTCACTTAAAGAATACTTTCTAGAAGATGATATTGATTTATCGACAGATTATTCGTTCATTATGAATGCTAAACTAGAGGATTACGGCTTTGTTATCGATGGTGATTTACATACTGATTTAGGAGACGAACGAGGTTTAAGCTATGAGATTGAAGAGGTAAATGAACGTCAAAAAAAAGTAACTTTGAGAGGCATCCTACAGGGAGATTACTCTGATATTGACATGGATGCCGAAGCAGATATCTGCATAACAGGCTTATTAAAAAGCGATTATGTAAATTTAAGCCTCTACAAAGAATTGGCTATTGACGCATATTTATTAGAATCTGAAAATAATATAAAAATGGCTTTTTTTACGTACTTTTCCGCAATGGAAGCAATTATTCGCAGTAAACTTGATGTAATTCAGCTGAAGATTCATACAGAACTTCATGATGCACTAGAGCACTTAGCACTAGATTTAAAAGTTAAAATTGTTGCGAAAGAATCATTTGCTACGGACGATCTAAAACAAGTGCCAATCTGGGGAGAGTTTCAAGGCTTATTACGTGAAGTAAAAAAAATACGAAACCTAATTGCACACGGAAAGTTAGAGAATGAAATTACAGTAATAGATTTAAATAAATGTATTGCTTGTTACGTTGTTTTATTTTGTTTTACTTATAAAAATTTAACTACATTCGAGACCATAATTAAAGCCTTTAAAAAATAGCTCTAACACATATGAGCCTTAACTCTGTCAATAGGCAATAGTATTCTTTTTGACCGTTTCATACATTGACGGTCAATTCTAAACCAATAAACAAATTCGTTTACTTCGTCTGTCGATACGGCTGTTAAGCAAGTAGCTTACGGCAAACACATATAGAGGCTCTCTTATTGCGATCTCATCGCAGCCAGGCTTCTCTCATATCCTTTTGAGCTTTCTGGGGCACTAGACATTCATCGGTTAACCTGATCATGGCACTATTCAAGGCGGCTGGCTTCATCATTGTGATCTAGTTAGTTTAAGGCTCAAGTCAGGTGTAAGCGACTTTGTTTATTGTATTAATGCACGCGTACTGAGCGTCTAATCAAGTCAAGTGGCTTAGGTCTGTAGGCATATAATTAGGTTAAACTTTGTTGGTCATTAACTCACCCAATTGATTGATGCTCAGCCTTATATCCAGTTAGGTGCTCCGCTCACTCAGTACCGTGACTAACTCTTTAAGAATTTTGCTTCATCGAATACCGTCTCTTTTTTTAGCATGAAATAAACACAGCGACCCAGCTTATGCGCAAGCGCTGACAGTGCTTTGGCTTTGCTCATTCGCTTTTGTAGTTTTTCAAGGTATTTGTTAGCGTTATGATTGTGGCGCAGCAGCAATACAGCGGCTTCAGAGAACGCCCATTTTAGATGTGCATTGCCAATTTTGTTACCTTGGGTGCCATAGGTTTTGCCGGCAGACTCTGCTTTACATTTGACTAACCGACTATATGAAGCGAACTTTTGTACGCTTGAAAAGCGATTGATGCCACCAATTTCATAAATAATGGTAAGTGCGAGAATGCGGCATATACCATTAATTGTTTGCAAGATATTAAGGCGGACAGGATTGTGTTGCTTGGCCATTTGTTCAATATAATGTTCTAAAGGCTTAAGCTCATTGTGGTAGCAATCGAGTATGGCCATATTTAAATTAATGGATCGTTGCACAACGGGATCAGGGAAGTAATAGCGCATCTTTTCTCTATCGCAGACGTTCTTTAAATTCACGTTGTGGGCAGGTAAATTGTACTGGCTGGCGGTATTGGCGACATGGGCTTTTAAATCAGCCCCGTGGCGAACAATTTTAGTTCTTCGGCGTAATAACTCGCGTATAGCACGCATATCTTTGTCATACACATAAGCAAGTGGGAAGTTTCCTCCACGGATGAGTTTGGCAATTTTATATGAATCTATTTTATCGTTTTTGGCTTTACCGCCATGTATCGCCCTCATATATAAAGCATGACCGAGAATAAAGTCGATAGTGTGTTCTTTACAAAGGTCAGCGACCCAATACCAGCAATGCATGCATTCTACGCCAACCACAATGTCACCGGTATACGGTTTAAGTAGTATTAGTAGTGCTTCTGGGTCATCTTTAATTTTCTTGTGAACAAGGATAAGTTCTGTATTATCAATGATGCAGACGTAAAGTAATCGCGCGTGTAAATCGATTCCACAATAATATGGATGCATGTTATTGTAAAAGTTCATTGAGCTTTCTCCTGTAAGGTTGGTTGCCTTTTCAGCGTAGCGAATAATCGCGATGCTGGGGAGGAGGCTCAATGAATATCAAGGTGCTTAAACGGACAAAAAACAGCTGGCTTTTGCTCGTTCCTCGCTAATTTTAGCCAGCTATTTTATTGCCGCAAGCGTTAGCCCATAGAAATTAACTTAATACAGCCGACGTCTAAAACGTTAATTAGATGGTACGCTCCACCCATTAGCTAAACTCATAGAGTTGGCTATTACAGGAGGAAACCATCATGTCATTTGCAAAAGTCATAGGTATTGATTTAGGTAAATCAACTTTTCATTTAATTGGTCACGATTATGCTGGCCGTGAAGTCTTTCGTCATAAATATTCCAGAGCAAAGTTAGTCGATTTTCTATCTGTCCAAGAATCAACAACCATTGCGATGGAGGCTTGTTGTGGTGCTCACTGGCTAGCAAGGAAATGCAAACAATTTGGTCATGAGGTCAAACTAATACCAGCTCAATACGTAAAGCCTTATGTTAAGTCCCATAAGAATGATTACATTGATGCTGACGCAATTGCAGAAGCTGCGACAAGGCCTAACATGCGATTTGTTTCAGTCAAAACAGAAGAAGCTCAACTAGGTATAGTTATTAGACGTGTTCGCTCTGGCTATATTAAAGAAAGAACCGCCTGTATGAACCGAATTGGCTCGATACTATTGGAGTTTGGCCTTAGCTTTCCAAGAGGCCATCATCAAATGAAAAACTTGTTCCAATGGATAGCAGACCAAAATGAAGTGTTACCACCGCTATTGATTGCAGAGCTAACCACTCAATATGAATATTACAATCAGCTAAACGTGTGGATTAAAGCACAAGAGGAAAAGTTATTAGCATTAAATAAAGAAAACTATGTAGCTCAGTTATTACAAACAATTCCAGGTGTTGGACCTATGACTGCATCGTGCTGTATCTCAGCAGTTGGCAGTCCACAGGATTTCGACAATGGTCGTAATTTTGCAGCATGGTTTGGGTTAGTGCCATTTCAATATTCAACGGGAGGGAAGCCCAGAATGCTAGGTATTTCTAAGCGAGGGAATAAGGAGCTTAGAGAGTTATTTATTCACGCAGCTCGTGCCGTTATGTGGCGAGATAAAACAGCAGAAAAGTTCTTTGGAACATGGTTGATAGATTTAAAATGTCGAAAGCCGTTTAATGTGGCGCTTGTAGCTTTAGCAAATAAAATAGCAAGAATAGCTTGGTCTGTAATGACCACGAAGAAGCCTTTTGAAATTAGAGTTTAAGTCAGTTTGCATATGATAATTAATGATGACAAAACGGTTAGACCACCAGATTGAAGACCTTGTGGACAGTTCAGCAAGAAAAATGCTTTCTCGTTTTTGAGGACAATCTGGCGCAGATCTCATCGTAGAGCTGGGACTAATGTTAGTCTCTAATAGACTCTGAATACATTAGCGCAAACCATCTCCGTTATTTTAGTTATTAACTTGCAAAACGGGGCGTACCATACATTTGTCCATAAACGAGCTATGCCCTTAAGACTCTGCCCATACCGAAAACTCATCTAGTCACCATAAAACCTCTCACTTATTTCATCACATAGCTTGGTTCGATAGATAATCTCACTGCATTACTACTGTAATATCGGATTAGAGAATCTTAACTACTTTTAAACTTGATCTAGATCAAAGAAACTTCATTCGCAGCAATCTATATTACGCGGCTGCAATTTTCGTTGCTTTTTGAAATCTAGATTAGCTTTTAAAGGTAATACTCCATTATCGTGCTTAAAGGTGTGTCATGGCATTACTCATCAATAACAAGTGTATTAACTGCGACAAGTACTAGGTGCCAGAATTTAATGAGGAAAAACAAATGGTCGAATTTTGCTGTGTTCTTTTTTGTGTTGGTGATTTTTGACAAATCAACAACAAAGCTAAGTATTAACTAAGTTTGATAGAAAAGCAAATTGTATTAACTAAATCGACTTTTTTATCAATTTTATGCATTTTTCCACACGCTTTCCCTCCTTTATTTTCTCTTAAATTACTACGTAACACAGCATCATTAACTCGTAACACAGAATGATAAATGCGTAACACAGAATGATAAATGCGTAACACAGAAATGAAACTTACCTCTGCTACTTACCATTCATTACCATCACGCAAGCCTAGTTAGTGTTAGGTCAAACACTAACTAGGAAACTCATGAGTACATCAAAATCATAATTCATCAGAGAGTATCAACGCGCGAGTAAATCACCTTGGGATGACAATTCAACCATTTTGCTTTTAGCAGATGTTGATGAAGCGTCTAAAAGCGATTTAATCGAGCTTAGCTTTAGCTATTACATTTATATGCACAGAGATAGGGTAGGCCGTGTATTGGGTATTAGCATCTCAAAGCAGCTATTTGATGATAATCCTGATTTTTCAGGGCGCTATTTAGATGGTGTAGAAATGTATGCTTTTTTGCTGCTGTACATTGAGCAAATAAAAGAATTCTGTCATTTATTTTCAGTGGAGTTCGAAGCGATATTTTTAACTAAACCAACAACTTTCTTCAGTCACGCTGAAGATAGCTGGTTAGAAATCATCGAAAAAAGTTAAAACTGGCGAACCCTTGGGTTCGCTTTCTTAATATTTTCCCTTCCTCGTTCCTTTTTAGTTAAAAGCCGTAACTGCGGCCTAAAACCCATTCAAAAATAAAGGAGCATATCTATGTTCAGATATATATCAACGCAGGATCTTCTAACTTTAGTTGACTCAATCCGCAGTATCATTCTCAAAAACGACCATAAAATTAATCATTTAATGTTAAACAAAGAAAATCCTGATTTTGAGGGGCTTTGGTCAATTGTCGAGCCAGATGTTTATGCCAATAAGCAACTGAACTATCGTGGTGTAAAAGTGTTGTTTTATAAAATGATGGTTTTTCTGCTTGAAGATATTCAGGAGGACACCTTTGATTATTCGGATTACGATAATCAACCTTGCAACGAAACCCCTGAGCGCTTTGATGATTTATTCGATACGGAATTAGAGAATGACTTCGATGATGACTTTAAGGAAAAAATTGAGCGTGAGTTCGAGCCAGGGCTGAGTAATGAGCGTACTCAAAATTCTATAAAAGAGACCATATCGCAAATCAAACAAAAGCATTCATAGGATAAAGAAAGCTATTTTTGCATTTAAAAATAGCAGCCTAATCATAACTCACGAAATACGCCACGAGCCGTTATTTGCCGGCTAACTACTCAATGTCTGGGTAGTCAGAGTTCACTCTGGTAATACTAGTGAGGGAATTGTACGCAAATATACTTTTCCATTGTGGTAATGCAAAAGCGTATTGCCAACAATAATGTAAGGCGAGGCTTAAGGGCAATGAAGGAGTAGCGTGCTACTCCTTTTTTAAAATTAAGTATTAAGAAAGTTCGCAAAATATACATCGTCAATAAATCATAAAAATAGCATTCGTCTCATACTTTTTGATTTTATTTAATATTCAGATATTATTCAGTTTCATCAAAAGGAAATTGAATGAAACACATATTACTCATCATCACAGGGGCTAGTCCTCAAGTACTTACAGAAACCTTGTTTGCTATCCATAAGCAAGGCAAAAGTCTGCCAAACGAAATCTATGTCATCACAACGCAAAGTGCCAAACCTTTGCTGGTAGATGGGCTGTTCAACCAAGGTCATTTTCAACAGTTATTAACAGACTACAAATTGCCAGAGATTGAGTTTTCTGAGAAAAATATTTGGCTTATTGAAGATCAAAACGGTCAACCTGTTTTTGATGCCAGCACTGAGGTCGATCAGGTCTATATGGCAGATTTTATAACCCGTAAGGTAGATGAGTTAACCAAACTTGAGAATACAGCAATACATGCATCAATTGCAGGTGGACGTAAAACAATGGCGTTTTACTTAGGATATGCCATGTCTCTCTTTGGGCGTGAGCAAGACACTCTAAGTCATGTATTTGTAGATGAGAGCTTTGAATTTCTAAAAGACTTTTGGTACCCGACTCCCCATTCAAAGTTTGTAAAAAATAAAGCAGGGAAATCGGTCGATTGCAAAAATGCCAATATTACTTTAACGAGCATACCTTATGTTCGCATGCGTAACCTAATTGATAACTCTGTGCTTACCAGTATCAAAAATGTATCTTTCAGTAAAACAGTAGCAAGTCTTAATACAGTCAACTCAAAAGTAATTTCATTAGTTATAAACCCTTCTGCTAAGCAGTTAACATTCGCGGGGATTGATATAAGCTTAACGGCAAAAGAAATGGCATTTTACTTATGGTTACTTGATCAGTACGAACTCAATGTTGATCGTTATTTTGAAGATACAACAAGTTATTCAGAGGCTTATTTAACTCAGTTTTCTGAGCTAGGTACTGACTTACGAGTATTTCGTGATACATTTGGAATCGAGCCGGAAGATTTTAAAATTAATAACTTAACTGGCTTAAAGCCAATGGAAAAAACGTTTGTTCAGCAAACGCGAAGCAGAATTAATAAAAAAATTAATGATGCCTTGCCCGTAGAGTTAGCACAAAAGTTGTTAATTGACTCAACCACCGCTGACGGTGGGACTATCTATCAAGTTAATGCACTAAATAACAAAATAAAAATAATATTAGTATAGCATTTTACAAGCTTGTAAAAGTATAAAAATAGTACAAGCAAGTAGTATGAAAAAGGAATTAGCAACAATGAAACACTCAATGAACTTTGAACATATCAAACAACGATGGCCTGAATTACACCAACTTGCAGCATTTGCTGAAGAGTATGCTATCAGCGATCCGCAAAGTGCATTGGTGAAAATGCGCTGTTTTGCTGAAAGAGTAGTCGGGTATTTTTACAAAGAATTAAAACTCCCTGTATACGCTAATTCGAATATCTTCGATAAGCTAACAGCTGATGCATTTACTTCAGCTGTTCCCAATTTAATCATAGAAAAATTACATGCGATTCGAAAAAGTGGTAACCAAGCAGCACATGAAGGAAAAGTGAGTCAGCAGCAAGCAATTTGGATCTTAAAAGAAAGTTATTTTGTTGCCAGTTATTTATTTATGGCATTCGCAAAAGGTCAACAAAGTGAATGTCCAGAGTTTACAGCACCGACTCAAATACAAACTCATGAACAAAGCGATAAAGAGTTTGCTAAAAAGAATAAGCAACTTAAAAAACAGCTTGCTGAAAATGAAAAACGCTTAAAACTTGCATTAGAAGAATTAGAGGCATCGCAAAAAGCGCAGCAGCAAGCACAAATTGAAGCGGCCAAGCTAAAACAAGCGATTGATCAGGATAAACTCTCTGCCATACAAGCGCGTAATAAACACATCACCTCAAGCTTTGATTTTAATGAAGCAGAAACTCGTGCACGCATAATCGACATGGACTTACGTGCAGCAGGGTGGAATGTATCACTTGATAAATCAAATACAGACGAAGTAGTAAAAGAACTGCAAGTAAGCGACCAACCAACCGCGTCGGGTATTGGTTATGCAGATTATGTGCTGCTCGATGACGATGGCAAGCCACTGGCAGTAATTGAAGCAAAAGCCGCGCGCGAAAACATTGAAAAAGGCCGCCAGCAAGCAGTTATTTATGCAGATGCGCTTGAAAAGCAATACGGCCAGCGCCCCATTATTTTTTATTCAAATGGTTACGACATTAAAATACTAGACGATGCGCAAAATCAACAACCAAGAAGCTTATACGGATACTACTCAAAAGACAGCTTGCAGTACTTAATTAAACAGCGCAATCTTAAAAAAGACCTAGCAGCTACGCCTATCGATATAAATGTCGCAGGTCGAGATTACCAAATCGAAAGCATTACCCGTGTGTGCGAGCGCCTGCAAACACATCGTAAAGCCTTAGTTGTACAAGCCACTGGTACGGGTAAAACTCGTGTTTCAATTGCATTGGCAAAGCGCCTGCTAGATGCAGGTTATGCTAAACGCGTTCTCTTTTTATGTGACCGTAAAGAGCTACGTAAACAAGCCGCCAACGCATTTAACGAGCATACCAAAGAGCCTCTTTATGTGGTGGGTAAAAGCAAAAAAGAACTGGCTAGCAACGCTCGCGTATTCATTGCAACTTACCCGGGTATGATGCGAATATTCCAAAGCTATGATGTTGGTTACTTTGACCTAATTGTCGCCGATGAATCACACCGTTCTATTTATAATATCTACGGCGATATTTTTAAATACTTTGATGCGCTCGAAGTAGGCTTAACTGCAACACCTGTTGAAATGGTGTCGCGTTCTACCTGTAATATGTTTGAGTGTGATTACAAAATGCCAACGGCAAATTACCCACTTGAGCAAGCCATTGCTGATGAAAATCTCGTGCCTTACAAAATTGTGAGTTTTACCACCAAGTTTTTACGCGAAGGCATTAAAGCCGACAAACTCACTGATGAACAAATAGCCGAGTTAGAAGAGCAGGGTATTGATCCTAACGAAATAGACTTTGATGCAAAGCAAGTTGATGAGGCAGTTAAAAATAAAGACACTAACCGAGTTATTCTTCGCAATTTAATGGAAAAAGGCCTAAGAGATAACGACGGCCAGTTACCAGGAAAGTCTATTATCTTTGCCCGTAACATAGCGCATGCCGAGTTATTGGCCACCCTGTTTGGCGAACTCTATCCGCAACTGGGTAGTAATTTTTGCCGCGTTATTCACTCTAAATATGAGCGAGCAGATGAGCTCATTGATGACTTTAAATCAACCGAAGAAGGCAGTGTGCGTATTGCCGTATCGGTAGACATGCTTGATACGGGCATCGATGTACCTGAAGTTGTTAATCTTGTATTTGCAAAACCAATCAAATCAAAGGTTAAATTTTGGCAAATGATTGGCCGTGGTACGCGTTTATGCAAAGACTTATATGGTCCTGGCATGGATAAATCACACTTCTTAATTTTTGATCATTGGGAAAACTTTAGTTACTTTGATGAAGACCCAGAAGAAATCGATCCATCTCAATCAAAATCGCTTACTCAAAAGCTTTTCGAAGCGCGTTTAACGTTAGCCGAAAGTGCGCTTAAAAAAGCAGACATGGCTACCTTTGAAGCCGTGATTAATTTGATTCACCAAGACATTGGTGCGCTTGATATGAACACCATTGCAGTGCGCGATAATTGGCAAATAGTTGAGCAATGCAAAGACATTAAGGCGTTAAATCAATTCTCACCCGCAATAAAACAAATGCTGAACGACACCATCGCACCGTTAATGCAGTGGCGCAATATTATGGGGCAAAGTGAGGCTTACCGTTTTGATACTGAAATAACAGTAATGCAAACACTGCTATACACAGATAAAAGCAAAATTGATTTGGCTAAAACTTCTGTGCTGAAAAAAATCGAAAGCCTACAAATGCACATCAATGAAGTACGCAGCAAAGCACCCTATATTGCTGCCATTTTAGAAGAGAGTTATTGGCAAGATTTAAGCTACTCGACTCTAGAAGAGACGCGACAAGCATTGCGGGCTGTGATTCATTTAAGAGATAAGGAGGTTGTAGTCAGAACACCTGAAATGATCTTGGATATAAAAGAAGACGCAGCGCAATATCAAATTAAAGAACGTGCCGCTAATATTGTATCAATTGATTATCAAATCTTTAAAAAAGAAGTTGAGAAAACCCTTACCCCCTTATTTGAAAAAGACGGTGTGCTACAAAAAATCCGAGCAGGCGAACAGGTAAGTGAAGACGATTTAGCTAAGCTAAATGCCTTAGTACATACCCAAAACCCCAATGTTGATTTAAACACGTTAAAAGAATTCTTCCCAGAATCGACAGCCACACTCGATACAATTTTGCGCACCATAGTAGGCATGGACCGAGACTCAATTGAAAAAAGCTTTACCAACTTTATTCAACAAGTGCACACCCATATGAATGCCAAACAGCAACGCTTTCTTAATATGCTAAAAAACCACTTAATTCGATACGGCAGTATTAATATTGAGCAACTCTACGACGCGCCGTTTACTAGTGTGCACGATTCTGGTCTAGACGGAGTGTTTAGTGAGCAACAAGCCGATGTTATCGCTGAGTTTATTAGCCGCTTTAATGTAGAATTAGGACATTCAAAAAGCGAGATACATAAAGAGTTATAACCGTTGAAGTAGCTCATATCTTTCAATGAATAGGTTTGAGCTTTATTTGACAGAAAGTGATGAGAGAACAGCGAACTGTTCTTCCCATAAAATAGTAAAGACATTTAATGAAACTAAGCTTGAATTATTTATCAAGAGATTCAGGTTTTGTTATTCAATACAAATTAAAAGGCTTTTGTTTCAATTTTTAATATTAAGGCGTGGAATGTTCGAAACAATAAAGGAATTTTTCAATCCAAACGGGAACCCCGATTTAACTAAAGCACATGAGTTTCAGCGCAAGAACTTACCTACCTTGTGGCTGCTTGGTAAAACAGGTGCAGGCAAGTCGTCTTTGATTCAGGCCATTACCAATTTGTCATCAGTTGAAGTGGGTAATGGTTTTGAGCCTTGCACCATGACAGCGTCAAAGTACGACTTCCCCCAAGAACGCCCAATTATGCGCTTTATGGATACACGAGGGCTAGGCGAAGCCGACTATAACCCTAAAGAAGATCTAGATAAATTGGGTGATACCTGTCATGCGCTTGTGATTGTGATGAAGGTGGATGAGCCAGAGCAATCTGCGGTAGTTAATGCTCTCAAAAAGATCAAAAAGCAAAAGAAAATAAAAAAATTGTTGGTTGTTAATACCGCAGTGCTAACTGCATCAGAGAAAGAACGGGAGCGCCAAGTTGCGTTTAATCAACAAAAGATAAAAGATGTGTGGGATGAGAATGTAGAGTCGGTGATTGTTGATT
This sequence comes from Pseudoalteromonas sp. S1650, assembly GCF_005887195.1. Lineage (NCBI taxonomy): Bacteria > Pseudomonadati > Pseudomonadota > Gammaproteobacteria > Alteromonadales > Pseudoalteromonadaceae > Pseudoalteromonas > Pseudoalteromonas sp. S1650. The sequence goes on from NZ_PNDF01000026.1 coordinate 47,668, forward strand.
TCGAAGCCGATGATGGCTCGATTTATAACTACGATTTACTGATCGATAAACTTGCGAGCATATTGCCGATTATCAATGTCATGGTTGAAGATAAAGAGCACTCGGCCAAGGAAAGTAAAAATTTTGATAAGCTAAAAAACGAGGTTCTATGGTATTGCGGGAGCGCCTCGACAAGCGATTTGTTCCCTGGGGTTGGGCTTGTATCTGTGCCGGCTATTCAAGCCAAAATGCTCCATAGCTTAGCGAACCAATATGAGGTTGAATGGAACATGCAGACCTTTAGTGAGCTCATAGGAACTTTAGGCAGCAGCTTTGCGATTCAATATAGCGTTAAGCTCGGAGCTAGGCAGTTAGTTAAATTCGTGCCAGTTTGGGGGCAAACCGTTGGAGCATTAGGTGCTGCAGCGATGAGCTTTGGTACTACTTATGGTTTAGGTCGAGTAGCTTGTTATTATTTTTACCACAAAAGCCGAGGTGAAGAGGTTTCTGAACAAGAGATGCAAGATCTCTATCGTGACGCAATGAAGAAAGGAAAAGTGGCCTCTGGTTATGAAAGCGATTAAAAACCTATTTCGTCTATTGCTTGATCTCTCCAGTGGTCGTTGGGCTTTACTCGTAATCAGTACTATTTTCCCAGTCCTCATCACTATGGGTTTTGGTGTTGTATTGGCAGCAAAGCACGATTATTTGTTAGAGCTGTCAATAGCAATTGCAGTAAGCTCACTGTCAGTGATGTTACCTCTCTATGTGCTCAATGGCAGAAGGAAAAAGCTTGTACATGGTAATGTAGGAGAGAATTTAAAGCGGATAGATGACGGCTTGGTGAAAGCCTCAGATGATTGGTCAAAGACAGAGCACACCGTTTGGAATGAATCAAAGCAATTAGTGAGACAGCGCCTGGAGTCTGACCTCGAATGGGGCGATCTTGATAAAGCAGCGTTAGATGTGTTGGGTGTAGTGGCGACTCGGTTTGGCAAGGAGCCATTTGACTTTTCGATTCCAGAGGGGTTAAAGCTGTTTGAAGAGGTGAGCCGAAGATATAAAACGGTCATCACAACCTACATTCCTGGTGTCGAGTATCTTAAAGTTTCTTATATTAAGGCGGGCTACGATGCGTATGAAAAGCACGGTGAGATAGGACTGAAGCTATTCAAAGTGGCTATTTGGGTGAATCGTGCAAGACAGACATACACCAACCCAATGAAAGTCGCGATTGATATCGCCAATGAACAAACCGGTCGCTCTTTAACCAAAGGTTTGGTTGATGATATACAATTAGCTGCTAAAACGGCCTTTCTTGATGAAGTCGCTGCCGTTGCCATTGACTTGTACAGTGGCCGTTTCAGCATTGAAGAGAGCGATCTGAAAGCTTCTGATGCGTCACAGGCTGATACAGAACGACTCGCCAGTGAGTTAGAACCAATCCGTGTGGTAACAGTTGGCCAAACCAGCAGCGGAAAATCGTCTTTAATAAATGTTTTAAAAGATGCATTAGTAGCCGAAGTCGATGTACTTCCATCCACTGATAGTACCACCACATACAGTACGTACGTTGATGACAATGATGTTACGATGGTCGACCTACAAGGGCTTGATGGAGAAGAGAAAACACAACAGGGAATGCTTGATGAGATGGTTCAAGCAGATGTGATTGTATGGGTGTTAAAAGCGAACCAATCAGCGCGTGCTCTTGATAAGCAGTTGAAAGCGAAATTTGATGAGTTTTATACGAGCCTTAGTAACATCTCTAGGAAGAAGCCCAAAGTAATCTTAGTAGTAAACCAAGTTGATATGCTCAAGCCTGTTAATGAATGGTCGCCGCCTTATGAAATCGAGGCACCTACATGTGAGAAAACTAAGATCATTGGTCAAGCACTCGACTTTAATCAGAACCTTTTGCAACCAGATGTGACTTTGCCGCTGTCTATTGCGCTAGATAAACCTCATTTTGGTGTTGAGAGGTTACAACAAACACTGATCGACAGCATTGCTGAAGCAAATAATGTACAGAGAAATAGGCAGCGCATTGAAGCGATGGAGCGTGGCGTGCCAATTAGTAAACAATTTGGGCGAGCAATAAACTCAGCCAAAAAAGGGGTATCGGAAAAGTTTCGCTAGTATATTTTTGCCAATCAATGGAGCAGAGCATTTGATTTGACTCTTTTACAGCAGTAGCTTCTTGGACAATTAACTATTTATTAAAAAAGTACGATAGACAAACAAGTGTAATACAACCGCACTTATACAGAGTGAGTCGTATAGCGGCTCCAAATTAACAGAATTAGATATAAATTTGCCAACAGGCAATGAGGAATACCATGATCACGGGTCAGTTAAAAAGCAAAATAGATAAACTTTGGGAAGAATTTTGGACAGGCGGTATTACCAACCCGCTTACCGTAGTAGAGCAAATCACGTTTTTAATGTATGCCCGTATGCTCGATATGAACGAGCAAGCAGACGAGCGCCGCGCTGCCCGTACTAAAAAGCCATTTAACCGCCGTTTTGACGATAACGAACAACATTTACGCTGGCAAAACTTCCGCCATTTAGGCGCCGAAGAGCTTTATAAATTGGTAAAAGACGAGCTGTTTCCGTATTTCTCAAAAACATCAGACTGCGAGTCAACCGAAGGTGCAATTTTCAACGAGTTTATGAAAGACGCGCAATTGATGATCCAAAAGCAATCATTGCTGGTGCGTGCAGTTGAAATGGTTAATTCACTGCCACTTGAAGATTCAGACACAAAAGGCGATTTGTACGAGTATCTACTCAGTAAACTGACCACGGCAGGTATTAATGGCCAGTTCCGCACCCCGCGCCATATTATTCGTGCCATGGTCGAGATGATGGACCCAGATAAAACCAGCCGTATTTGCGACCCATCTACAGGCACAGGTGGCTTCTTGTCGGTTTCTTATGAATATCTGTTGGAAAAGTACACCTCCAAAGAAGGCATTGAGCGCGAGCCCATGTTTGACGCCGACGGCAACCCCTTGCTCGATAGCGACGGTAAGCAAATTGAGAACCTTCTTTATTCAGGCGATTTAATCGAGCCTGAAGACAGAGCGCACATTGACACCGATATGTTCCACGGCTTTGACTTTGACGCCACCATGCTACGCGTAGCAGCAATGAACTTAGTGATGCACGGCATTAAACAGCCCGATATTCATTACCAAGATACCCTAAGCCAAAGTTTTAAAGAGCGCTTTGCAACTGAAGCCAAAGAAGGCTTTGATATTATTCTCGCTAACCCGCCATTTAAAGGCAGCCTAGACGAAGAAGACGTCTGCCCTGAGATTTTACGTAAAGTAAAAACCAAAAAAACCGAGCTGCTATTTGTCGCGCTCATTGAGCGCATGCTAAAAATTGGTGGCCGCACCGCCACCATCGTACCCGATGGCGTATTATTTGGCTCATCAAAAGCGCACCAACAACTGCGCCAATTACTAGTTGAAAACAACCAGCTAGAGGCCGTAGTGTCACTGCCAAGTGGGGTGTTTAAACCCTACGCTGGTGTATCAACCGCGATACTAATTTTTACCAAAGGCGGCAGTACAGATCATGTTTGGTTTTATGACGTACAGGCCGATGGCTTCTCGCTAGATGATAAACGCACACCGATTAAAGATAACGATCTGCCAGATTTAGTCGCGCAATTTAAAGTCCGTGATAAAGCAGTAGCTGACAGCGATAGCAATGATAAAACCCAAAAAGCGTTTTGGGTGAGTAAAGACGAGATTGCTGCGAATAAATATGACCTTTCAATAAACCGCTATAAAGAGGTGGTTTATGAAGAAGAGCAGTACGATCCACCAAAAGAAATATTAGGTAAGTTAGTGTCGCTGGAAAATGAAATCTTGGCCGACTTAAAAGAACTTGAGGGTATGCTTTGAGCATGATGAAAAAATTCAAAGATTTAGTTACCGCTAACGGAGTTTTTTCTGATGGTGACTGGGTAGAAAGTAAAGATCAAAATCCAAATGGTGATGTTAGGCTAATACAGTTAGCTGATATTGGTGTGGGCACTTTTATTGATAAATCTAACAGGTTTATGACTAGTGAGAAAGCTGAAGAATTAAAATGCACGTATCTTGAAGAAGGAGATATATTGATTGCTAGAATGCCTGACCCTATAGGCAGAGCGTGTATTTTTCCAGAGTTAAATACCAAGTGTGTAACAGTTGTTGACATTTGTATTGTTAGACCAGCTTCGGATGAAATTGACAGCCGTTGGTTAATGCATTTGATTAACTCTGAACGTTTTAATAATCAGATTTTAAAATTTGTGACTGGAACAACTAGGCAACGAATTTCAAGGGGGAACTTAGCAAAGTTAGATGTCGAAGTTCCACCACTCGAAAAACAAAAACGTATTGCCGCGATTTTAGATAAAGCCGACAACGTGCGCCGCAAACGCCAACAAGCCATCGACCTCGCCGACGACTTCCTCCGCAGCGTCTTTCTAGATATGTTCGGCGACCCTGTAACCAACCCTATGGGCTGGGAAGTTAAGCCTTTAAAACAATTGTGCAATATTAAGGGAGGAGGAACTCCTTCCAAAAGCAATGATAGTTTTTGGGGAGGCGATATTCCTTGGGTTTCACCAAAAGATATGAAGTCGCTATATATCAGCTCTAGTAAAGACAAAATTACAAGCGAAGCTATAAAAGGCTCCTCTACAAAATTGATTGATACAGATTCGGTTTTGATGGTTGTTCGAAGTGGAGTATTAAAACATACAGTTCCGTTAGCTTTAACAACAAAGCCCGTGAGCATTAATCAGGACATGAAAGCCTTTTCATGTCGTGCAGATTTAAATTCGCATTATCTGTTGTTTTGTTTAAAAGCATTTTCTCAGTTTTTACTAGGAACAGTAAGGGGAACTACAGCAGATAACTTGAGCAGTGATGTTATTAATAATTTGTCAGTGCCAGTCCCACCAATTGAAATGCAAGAAAAATTTGCATCTATTGCTCTAAAACAGCAGAGCACTAAAGCTAAAAATAAAAACAGTAATGACCTGTCTCTATTGAGCTTCAATTCGCTAAGCCAAAAAGCTTTCGTTGGCGAATTATAAGAAAAACAACAAGGACGTTTTAATGAATGTAAGTGGTTTTATCGTTAATGAAGAGTTGTGGCAAAGTCTGAGATACTGCCAGCAAGAAAGTATTCAAACGGCGTTAAGTTACTTAAAAAAGCCTTTAAATGAAAACGCTAACTCTTGCCTTATTAGCTTGCCAACAGGTGCAGGTAAATCGGGTGTAATTAGTATTGTCTCTCACAAAGCAACCCAAAAGCGGGTGCTGGTTTTATGTCACCGACGTGCTGTGTGTGATCAACTTTTTAAAGAAATAAATGGAAAGTTCTTTAGTGATCGTGTTGAAGGTGAGGTTATCAAACTAAAGACTGTTTATAGTGATGTGAACGATACATCAAAAAGCGGCGTGTACGTTTCAACATTCCAGAAGCTACAAACTTTCGATAATGCTCAGCTAGAGCTGTTAAAGCAAAATATTGATCTTATTATTATTGATGAGGGGCACGCCGAACCATCTCCAGTATGGAGCACCTTGGTACGTGGTATTAACGCTCATAAAGTCGTTATAACAGCGACTCCTTACAGGAATGATTTGTACCAATTCGATGTTACCGAAGACGCTAGTTATATTTATACCTTTGAAAGAGCGCTTACAGATGGTGTTTTAAAAGAACCAACTTTTGAGTCAATTACTTTAGCTGAGTTAAGTGGGAAAATCACAGACTTCTTAGAGGCTAATGATGGCACAAAGTGCATTATCAAATGTGAAAAGTTCGAAGATATTAATCGCTATTACGATTTGTTAAACGATGACTTTTCAGTATTAGCAATACATGAACAATTTACTAAAGATGACCGAGATAATGTAAAGGTTTCCGTGCCAGCGAACCTTAAAGGTTCTGATTACCAAGTCATTATTCACCAGAGGAAACTGGATGAAGGGGTCGATATTCCCGAAGCAAAGTTATTGCTTTTGGCCTATGCAGTTAATAGTGGTCGGGAACTAGTACAAACCATCGGAAGAGTAGTTCGTCTGTACGGTGATGTTGAACCTAAAATCTTGGAGATTGAAAGCGATGCAAATAGCCAAATGTGGCAAAACTACAGAAAATTTGATCGTTCACTAGATAGCGCTGAATCAGTTAAAAAATTCATAGCATCATTAGACAGTAATAAGTTGATTGAGCGTTACCTAGAGGCATTTCCTGATGTGAGTTACTATGGAAACCGCTTTGTAAGTAAGTTTGATCTTAATACCTTCGAGCCGGAAAGTTCTCTTAATATCCCAACAGCATCAATTTGTTTTTTGAATCAGTCGCAGGGATTCAGCGTTCAGCTTTTATCTGATCATCTATATTGGCGATGTAATAATGCTGGTGAACTTGCGAGAATATTTGCGACTGAAACTGGTATTCATGGTGTTATATCAATCGCATTTAATAAATCTCGGTTTTTAACTGACCAGTTTTTCTTTGAGCCTTCACTTGAAATAACGTTGTATAAACAGCTCTCGAACAACGTTGTTGCAATTTATGATAGCCGAGGTCGCAGATTTAATGGTGAGAAAGATTTAAAACTTGGCTCTGCGGTACCTCTAGATAAACTGCTTAAGGTAATGTCATTAGGTGAATCAGCCTCAACGAAAGAAGCGAGTAGTAAATCAATTAGCTCTGCTAGAAAACGTCCTGAAAGCATCGCGGTAAAAGGGAAAGATTTAGAGCAAATGGCTGATATGCAAGCCAATGCGTCATATCGATTAGCTACAATGCGTTGTGATACCTATGACCAATACAATAAAAAGAAAGGTAGTTATTATGTAGGTGCAGACTCTGGGCGAATCTCAGATCAAAAAGAGTCATCGTTTACTTTGGCTGATCTTAATGATTGGCTTACAGACATTGATAGTGTCATATCTGCAAATATTAATATACAGAATGCCTTAGTACATTCATATGCAAAGCCAATATCTGTTGATGAACATTTTGAAGCTCACAGCCTGATTTTTGATTTAACAGAGTTTGAGTCTCCGATAAGTATTTTTATAGCAGGGAGTGAATATACACTCGATAATTCGTTTTTGTATTTAATTTATGATAACGGCGCTTTACTTGTAGATGGTGTTGAGGAAAGCAAAGTCTTAGTCAACTTTAAGCAAGAGGAGCCTTATTTAGAAATTACACCAGAAGCGGAAATACTATATTCACTTGCAGGTGGAGAACACCAAGACATAACAGACTTTCTCAACGAGCACTTACATAAAGCACTTTTAGCGAATGGAATTAGTTATTCAAATGGTAAGTTCTATCAATTAACGCTTCCTGTGGCTGATAGCTTTGAATTAGGTGCTTCTAACCTTGCAAATGTTGTTATCGGGCTAGAGTCTCTTGCTGGCGCAAACTTAGATGAGAAAGGATATCAAAATGGTGCTCATCAGGTTGTTGATGGAGGCTTTAGCGGTGATTCGATTTTCTATTTAGTGGATCAGTTAAAAGCTAATGGTTTAGACAACCCAACAAAAAGCGAACTAGGTCCATTTTCTCCCTACATACCTGATGCAAACTTGCTAATTAACACGGATATGGGAACCGAGCCTGCTGACTTTATAGTATCGTCAAAAAACAAGTTAGCATTCGTTCATGTTAAATGTGGTAGTTCAATAAACCCGCGTTCATCGGCAGGAGCACTTGCTGAAGTAGGGTCTCAAGCCATAAAGAATATCGAAATGCTAATCAGTAGCGATGCTGAACTGAAGCCTTCAAATTGGAATAGGCTACATACAGCTTGGCCAGCTCCAGAAGCAGCACAAAATATCGCTGAAAGAATTAGAATTTTCCAAGGTGCTACTTTCGTGGCTCAAAATGAACAGGAAAGATTAGAAAAGCTAAATGAGCTGTGGGATACCGTTGCAATGAGAAGACGCTCAACAGCAGTAAAAAAGGAAATTTGGATAGTTGCTGCCAATAGCTTTTCTGCCAACCATTTTGAGCGGCAATTAAAGTTAGGTTCAGAGGCGAATGGCGAAACCTTGCAAGCTTTTCAATTATTAAATAGTTGGCTAGCTACGGCGCATGATAATGATATTGAGTTGAAAGTTTTTGTTTCACCATAGTTTCGGTAAGTCTTAATAGAGGTTAGTAGAATCAATCACTTCCTTAGGGCTGTTTGAAGTAGAGTTGATTTGGCACAAAGACAACCTCTCAAGCTTGAGAAAAACTAATAGAGAACCTACTCAGTTAGTATGGAAACTGTATAAGAAGATAAGGATTGAACATGCAAATTCAGATTGGCATAACTGCATTACAGTTGGCAAAGTTGCTTCCAGCACACTCGGCATATTGGAATAAGGGAAGAACTGTGCTCAGAGTCGTTGATTCTGGCAAAAATAACAAGGTTGTTTGATGTACGATTTATCGAAATTTAAAAATCATAAGATGCTCACACTCTGCTTTCAAACAGGGAGTGCGTATGGCTGATTTTACGTTAGATAAATCACATGCAGAGAGGGCGCTGCTTAAGCAAGTTGCCGAAAAAGTTGATAAAGGTGAAAACCAAAAGGCAATTATACTGTTGCAAGAAGCTCTTGAGTTACACACTCATTCAGAGTTGATACTGAATAGTTTAATTAACTTATATAAACAACTCGGCCAGCTAGATGTTGCTCGTAAATACACACAAACCTTGCTAAATCTACAAAGTACACAAGTGGATTTACCTACCGATAGCGATTTCGACTATCTAGATGCGCAATTGCTCGAACTAAGCGAAGAAGAGTACAGTTTTGACGAACCTTTGGTTGAGACTCCTGCACCCAGAAAAACATTAAGTTTAAAAACAAAGCCTAAACCTCAGCCAAAAGATCATGATGAAAAGTCAAAAATTGTTGTTAAAAACAAATTTAAACATGCACTAGATAACAACAAACCTAAGTCTGAACGTGCTTTCCAAGACACATTTAAACCTGATGTTGCTTGCCAAACGCAGGTTGCTGCTCATAGTGAGCAAGCTGGTGTATATAGCACCAAAGGTAGCATATCGACACCTGTTAGCTCTGAGCCTAGTGAACCGACTAAGCTAGAGCTGCAAAATGATGCTGACACCATTACTTCTGTAACGTCAAAGCAAGACAATAAGCAGCATTCGCAAGCCGATGAAGGGTCATCCAATTCGACCGAGCAAAGTGACACACAATTGAAAAGTTTGCCACTAGCCAAAGAAGAGCTTGATGGGACCGAAGAAAACGACATAGCAACCAGTGATTTTGATTGGTTTGATAATGATTTTGAGTCTGTATCTGAACAACAAATAGAAGAAGACTATTTTGATGACTTTGAGGTCTCGTCATTTGAAGAGAACGAGTCAGCTAATGAATTAAGTTTTTATGACTTATGGGATGATGCACTTGACGAATGTGATGAAGCAGAAGAAGAAAGAGGTGTTTTAGCCGATACATTAAAACCCGAAGCGCGAGCAAAGTTAGTTGCGGTTGAGTTTGTTGATTCAGTTAATTGGGATAAAAGCACTTTAGCATTTTTCACAGAAGTGTTTACTTCGAGAGGTTGGAGCAATATCAAGACAGCCTTGGAACGTGAGGTGAATGCGGGTGCCACTTTTGAAGAGCTGCAATTAGCATTTGAAATTAAAACATTGTGGCTGCAATCATCAAGATATTGGATCACATTCAGTCGTGCATATGGGCCTGGTGAATCAACCGATGCGACCTGTCGTCATTGCAGTTGGAGCCAGGCGCTTAGACTACTGCGAGTTTTTGAGTCGATACCTGAACTCGAGGAGGTATATGATTTTCTTGAGCATGAGTTTGAGCTTTGGTTTAGCCATGGTGTTTTAAGAAAGTGCTTTCCGGCGTTCGCTAAATACTTGTTTAACTACAGATTACATGAACGCAATATACCAGAATTCAATCATGGGTTTTATGGAACAGGTGAATACGAACAAGCAGATTTAAACTGGTTACAGCTTCCACATAGTGACGAGATGAGTCATTTAAGAGAACTAGGACTAGACTTACTCTCTCTTCATGCCCCCAAAATTGACTATATATCAGACAAATACACGCTCGAATACTTATTTGAGTACTGGCGCTCAACAACCCCAGAGAGTGAAAGAGGAAAATATTTTGAAAAATAATAGAAAAATAAAAGCAGTTGTTGGTTGTTGGGTCAAACATAGTATTCGAGGGGCGGGCCTTGTTATTGGTGTTAAAGATGGATTAAACGGTATTACTCTTAAGGTGGCGTGGAAGAATACAGAGTTTGACCGAACTGATGTGCCCCTCTCGTCTGTGTCTTCGGGTTTCATGCCAGGTATGGAGGTGCAGCATAAGCCGGCTTCAAAAGCTGATAAGTCATTAGGAGAAGGGCTCGTTTTGAAGACACGCTCAGTAGCTGGTTTTGATCAAGTATTGGTTCATTTTTCTGAGTTAGGCGCATCGCGTTGGTTACCTTTTGAAAGGCTTGCTTGGATCAAAGGTGTAAAGCATCGGTTTAGTAAAAGAGACTTTGGTGATGAAACGTCGCCAGAAAAATTTAGGCTTAAGGTACTTGCCCATGCAATTGAAAACTGGAACGAAAATACAGGGTCATTATCTAGGTTAGATATTGATCCTTTACCTCATCAAGTTCATTTAGTGCATCATATTCTTGCATCAGGGCACCTTAATTGGTTGATTGCCGATGATGTGGGTTTAGGGAAAACCATAGAAACAGGCATGCTACTAAAAGCGCTGGAGCAAAGAGGGCAAGCCGATAGAGTACTACTTATTACTCCTGCAGGCCTTACTGCGCAATGGAAAGAAGAGTTACATCATAAGTTTGCTTTAAGTGACTTTAGAGTGTACGGCGATAATTTCCAGATTGAAGAAGAACGTGAATGGGGCATGTATAAACACGTTATTGGCTCAATCGATAGGTTCAAAGAAGAGCGTCATCTTGAGAAGTTGTTAAGAGCAGAGCATTGGGATCTGGTTATATTTGATGAGGCACACCGCTTAAGTCGCAGGCAATATGGCTTAAAATATGATGTTTCAAATCGCTTTCAGCTTGCGAATCTATTGAGAAGTAAAACAAAAGCGATGGTGCTGCTGAGTGCGACACCTCACCAAGGTAAATCAGATAAGTTTCAAAGTTTATTGATGTTGTTGGACCCAGAGCGTAAGAGCGAGATTGAGACTTTAGCACTCAACCCAGAAATTTTATCTGAAATGATGATCAGGAATAACAAGTCTGATGTTACAGATTTGGCTGGTAACTTTATCTTCAAGGGTAAGACAACCAAAGCAATTAAAGTACCGTATGATAATGCGATGAGAGCTTTTGACGATTCACTGCAGTCATATTTACGCAAAGGCTATTTAACAGCGAGTGAATTAGGCCAAACAGGTAATGCGATAGGCTTTGTAATGACTGTTTATCGTAAGCTTGCAGCATCAAGCGCAAAGGCAATCAATAAAGCACTAAAAAATAGGAAGCGTAGATTAATAGAAGAGTCTGTCGCAATTATAGATTCTGAAGACTTTTTTGTTGAAGATGAGCGTTTTTACGGTGAATCAGAAGAACTATTGTCACAAAATGGCAAAGCAAAAGAGTTCTTTGCTGGTGAGCTTGAGCAGTTAGATATTCTAATTGCCGAAAGTGAAGAAGTTTTGAAGAACGATTTGAAAATAAAACAATTCGCTGACACCTTAATACCCAATATTCTTGCTAAAAATCCAAATGAAAAAGTGCTTATTTTTACTGAGTACAAGTCAACTCAAGAGTACATAAAACACGCTTTAGAAAACCAATTTGGAATTGGTTGCGTTGACCTAATAAATGGCTCAATGAAGCATCAAGATAGAAGAGTTTCGATTAACAACTTTGAAAGTGGCGGGCAGTTTTTAATATCTACTGAGGCTGGTGGTGAAGGTATCAACCTTCAAGATAAATGTCATATTATGGTTAATTATGATTTGCCTTGGAACCCTATGAGACTTGTTCAGCGTATAGGTCGTTTATACAGGTATGGGCAAAAAAATCGGGTAGTCGTATTTAACTTGTACTCACCAGAGTCAATGGATGACCAGATCATGGAGTTAATGCAAGAGCGTATTGAGCAAGTTGTTGGAGATTTAGCTACTGTTAGTGGTGAATTTAATGAAAGGCTAGGAGACGAAATCTTAGGTGAGTTTGCTGATCTTATTGATGTTGAAGGTATTTTATCTGATTCAATTGGTGAAGGTATAACTAGAACAACAGAACGTATTGAAGATGCATTACAAAAGGCTAAAAATGCAGCCAGTATGCAGAGAGAGCTTTTTGAGCATGCTGCTGGATTTAATCCAAATGAAGCGAAAGAAGAATTAAATATTACATCTGAACATGTTAAGTCGTTTGCAAAAGGTATGTTTATTTACCTTGGTATTGAAATTGTTGAAAAAACACATAAAGACCTCGTTTGGCATATCAAAATACCTGAAGATTTAACAATTGAACTTGGAGTTAGAAAAACAAGGTGGGAAGTCACATTCGATCGTAAATTACATGCGAAACGAGAAAATTGTGAAATGATGGACCTTGATAATTTTATTTTCAAGTTCTTGCTAAACAAAGCAAAGTCTTATGAATTTGGTGGTCTATCGACTGCTATTGTTAATGGTGAAAGCTTGAATGGCGCATTAGTTTGCTCTTATTTAAGGTGGCAAAACGCCACAGGGATCCGTCAACGACAAGAGTTAGTTGCTGCTTATATCGAACAAAATAAAAAGCCGCTTATCAACTCTCAAGTATTCAGTGACTGGCTTAAGTCTGAGTCAATTTCACATAGCTCTGATATTACTTTTGACACTAAAGCTCTATTTGAACAAAGTGAAAAAGTTAGCTCAGATTTGTTGGAAAGCAAGTCAAATAGCTTATTACATCCAGATGGAGTTTACCCCTTGGCCGCAGCTGTGTTTGAGTAAGTTTTAATAGTAATCAAGCTTCGAGATAAGTCAGTTTGAGTTTTTTAATTTGGTTACAAATTGACTCTCCATTTTAAGTCAATACTGATAGCCAATAAAATTAAAAATTGCATTGCGCAGTTTTTACAATTGGCTCTGAGGATTACACAGGTGTTTAGGTATTTAATTAGTTTGAAATGCTTAGTACAAGATTATCAAAGGGTATGATGTGAGAGAGTATATACGTCTAACTGAATTAGAGAAAGTAAGCGCACGCTTTGAAATCGAAGCTCGGTATGCAAATCGTTTTAACGAGAAACTCATCAACCAGTTTATTCATATTCTAGAATCGGCGACGATGGTTGAGCTTGGTTACGACGATTTGCTTTATTGTTTATCTTACTGTTCAGAAGGCTATGAAGTATTTTCTAGCTTAGCTGATGTTGAACAATATGCTGAGGCAAAAGGTAAGAAGTTAAATATGATACTTGCCTATCGGGTTTATAGTTTAGAGCTGTCTTTAAATTTTCCACAGTGCTTTACAGAATATTCAAATGTTTTGAAAGCTTGTGTTGGTAGTCAAGGCTTTCTCGCGACGTGCTGTGCAATAGATGAAGTGGATAGTGAAGAATTTTATTTGGTTAGTAAATAATCTTCGTCTTTCAAGTTGTAAAATGTTCGCAATGGTCATGAATAGAAAGACTATCGTGAACTGATTTAAGGAAAAAAAATGGATTTGCATAATTCGCAGTCTGAAAAAAGTTTATTAGAGAGTTTCGAACAATTCCCTTGGATAAAAAGATGTCTTGCTTATGAGTCATTCAACTCGTTTTTGAACAAGAGAAATATCAATTTACCAGCTTTAAACGATGCTATAAGAGTGATTAGTGAAAGCTCTTTAAGGTTTGATTTTTATCATGTTAATCATATTCGTTCTGCGCTTAGGTTCGGACATAAGGAAATTGGTAATCAAACGGGAAAGGTTGCAGGGCAGTTTGAGGTTTTTGAGAAAAACCTAATAGTTAGGTTCCCAAAACGTTATGGTAGAGAAAAGAGTATAAAAATCAAACTAGCAGATGACTTAAACTTAAACGCTCGGCGTCTAACCGAAGAATTAAATAACTTAACTACCTTTTTTAAAACTAACTCGCTGATTGGAGAGGGCCATTGGCCAAGAGATTATGATGAAGAGGTCAGTGTCGATGAAATCTACAAAAACAATACAAGGACTAATGTAATGAATGGTACTGCATTAAATCAGATTCTATACGGACCACCAGGAACGGGTAAAACCTACTATACCATTGAGGCTGCGGTAAAAGCGGCTCATCCTGAGTTTACTTGGAAAAGTCGAAAGGATTTAAAGATGCGATATGATGAATTAATAAATGCTAAGCGCATTCGCTTTGTTACATTTCATCAAAGCTACGGTTATGAGGAATTTGTTGAAGGAATTAGTGCAGACACTGATGAAAAACATGGTATTTCGTATAACAAGCAAAATGGTATTTTTAAGCAAATCTGTAGTGATGCTAGTAACGCAGCTATTGAAGTCAACGATACTTTTAATTTAAAAGGAAAAGTTTGGAAGCTCTCGATTGGTGGCGCGCATTCAAACCCTAATAAAACCTATTGCTTAGAAAACAACCTGGGTGCTATAGGTTGGGCTCATACTGGTGATTTAAGTGAAGAAGGATTGAATGATTACCATGAAGGCTTAGGAAAAAACGCTAAGAATACACTGGAATATTTTTCAAATACTGCAGAAGTTGGCGAGCTTGTTTTATGTATTAATAGTAAAACCTCTATTGAAGCTGTAGGTGTTATCACTGGTGATTATCAGTACCAAGAGCAAGGGTTACCGAGCGATAATGATTACAGACACCACTTGCCAATAAAATGGTTGGCAAAAGGTATCAATGTAGACTTTAAAGAACTCAATGGAAATACGAGCTTTAATTTATCTACTTTTTACCCATTAAGAAGATTAACACCGGCAAAAGTATTTGAGCACTTAGAAAAAAATGGTGTTGAAATAGCGCAATACAAAAAAAAGCAGTCAAATGAAGTAGATAATTACGTGCTAATAATCGATGAAATTAATCGCGGAAATATTTCAAAGATCTTTGGTGAGTTAATTACGCTCATCGAAGAATCAAAGCGGATTGGCAATGAAGAAGAAATTAAACTGACTTTACCAGTTACAGGGGATGAGTTTGGTGTACCAAATAATGTGTACATTATTGGAACAATGAATACAGCTGACCGCTCATTAGCAATGATGGATACCGCGCTAAGACGTCGCTTTGATTTTGTTGAAATGATGCCTGATTACCAAGCTTTAAGAGATGAAGCCAATGCTCCATATGTAATTAAAATCGATGAAAAAGAGATTGATTTAGTTGCTTTACTCTCGACTTTAAATAAACGCATCACTGCTTTGTATGATAGAGAGCATCAGCTGGGCCATGCTTTTTTAATGCCTGTAGTTAAGCATGTCACTGATAATCACTACTCGAGTGCGGTTACAGAGCTAAAGAATTGTTTCCAAAATAAAATAATTCCTTTGTTGGCAGAGTACTTCTTTGAAGATTGGGAAAAGATCCGTCTAGTTTTAGGTGACAACCAGAAAGAGCAGAGCAGTAGAACATATCAACTTATTGGGCATACAAGCGCAGACTTTGAGAGCTTGTTTGGGAATAATCATGATTTAGCTGACGGCGAAAAAGTGCAAAGCTTTGAACTAATCAGTTATGACAATGAAATATGGGATGAAGCATTAACCTATATTGGTATGTACGATGTGAAGAAGTTCAAATCGCAACAAGAAGGTTAGTTTTGACGATATGTTAAAAGGAGTTAAGCGCGTAAAAATCATTCATCATCAAGTGTTTGAGTATGGGCTGTTGAGCGCAGATAATAAGGCGGCCCATAATGAGAAAGTTAAAGAGATCTCGTTTGATGCATTTAAATACCTCAAAGCGTGTTGTTTATGTGATGAATCTGAGTCGCGCTTTTTAAAGCTGAAAATTTTTCAGGGTATGGAAGTTCTGCAAGTTCAAAATTATGCAGGCGTTGTACTTTGTCCTGATGGTACGCAAATAGAAGTACTGCCAAAAGTAGCTAAGGCGAATGATGAAGAAGCGTCTTTTTCTGATGCGCAAGACTCTTTGTTGATGATGCTTAAAGCACTTAAGCAATTTCGCCATATTCAAACTGAAGTGGCGAGTATTCGAAAACAAAAAATGCCATTGCTAGAAGTTTTCATTGCTCAGTTTTTAAGTACAGTGAACGCTTTGGTCAAAAAGGGTATAAAAAGTGACTATGTTCGTGAGCAAGATAACTGTCACTTTCTAAAAGGTAAGCTGCTGCAAAGTCAGCAGCTTAAACACAACTTTATAAATCGACATAAGTTTTTTGTTGAATACGATGCTTATATTACTGACAGAGCTGAAAACCGCTTGATTCATGCAGCGCTTAAATCCGTCGTTGCTTATACCAAAGTGATGAAAAGTAAAAAGTTAGCGCAAGAGCTGCTGTTTGCTTTTAATGAGATCCCTGTGAGTTCAGATCATAAGAAAGACTTTGATAGTATTAAGCTTCAACGGGGTATGCAACATTATGAGGCTCCTCTCAATTGGACTAAATTGATATTAGAGGGCCATTCACCTCAAGCAATGAAAGGCGCGCATGCTGCTTATTCATTGTTGTTTCCAATGGAAGCGTTGTTTGAAAGTTACGTAGCAGATTACTTAAGCCGGCGTTTAGCTAGTGGTTATTCACTTAAAAGTCAATCCCAATCTAAAACATTAGTAACTCATGATAATCAAGGATGGTTTAGGCTAAAGCCAGATATAGCATTTTCAAAAAGAGACAAATTGGTGTGTATTTTAGACACTAAATGGAAGTTGCTCGATCAAGCTAAGAAAAACGGGTCTGATAAATACGGCCTTTCACAATCAGACTTTTATCAAATGTTTGCTTATGGCCATAAATACTTAGGGAGTAAAGGCACTCTGGTGCTGATTTACCCTAAACAAGGCGACGATAGAACAGGCTTTACAAAAGTCATAGAAAAACCATTTAAGCTTGATGAACACTTGAAACTTTACGTTGTTCCTTTTGATCTAGATAAAAGTGCGCAAAACCGCATTGATTTAGAATTCATTTTTAACCAAATAGAGGCTTCGTGTAATAGAGAGAGATTACTTTAAATACTTATTTCTTATCTAGCAATCATTCAATACTCTGTTACAATCCAAAAATAGAGAACAAAACCAAGTTGATACGGAGTTTCAACTGCAAATAAAATGGATTTTCTTACCTCGTTTGCAAGCTTGTAATCCTCCTTTTTCACTAAAAGTGTTTAGTATATTTCCAATAAGTTTTCTTTGTAGAAAATATTTAACAGTATTCATTACATTTATCTTTTATTAGAACGAAATGCAATTCTCAACATTGAGAAATTGGACTTTTTAGAGAATCTTAAATTATATATCTCTCAACTTACAATTTAACTATTTAATTTTAAAGGTGATTTCATGACATTCGACCCGAGTAAATTTGTTGCACCAACAGCGAAGCCGATTCCTGTGGTTTTGTTGCTGGATATTAGTTATAGCATGAGTGGAGCACCTATTGATCAATTGAACAAAGCTGTTCGAGAGATGATCACTAGCTTTTCTTCCTCAGAAACCTCGGAAATTGAAATTCAACTTTCTGTAATTACTTTTGGTGCAGAAGTAAAGTTGCACACTCCTTACACGTCAGCAACTGACATTGAATGGGAGGATTTGTCTGTAAATGGTGCCACTCCAATGGGAACGGCATTGAAGATGGCCAAGGCGATGATTGAGGACAAAGAAGTGACTCCTTCTCGAGCATATCGGCCAACCATTGTACTTGTATCAGATGGAGGGCCAACTGATGACTGGGAAAGCCCATTAAATGAATTTATTCAGGAAGGCCGATCTTCTAAGTGTGATCGTATGGCTGTAGCTATAGGAGACGGTGCTGAGCGCTCTGTTTTAAACCGGTTTATTGAAGGTTGTGAGTATCCACTATTTACACCTGATAACGCATCAGATATTAGGGATAGCTTCCGTTATATCACCATGTCAGTTACTGCTCGAAGCAAGTCACAGAATCCGAATAAAGTAGTCAACGTTTCAGCTCAAGCTGAGCAGAAGGCGACTGAATATGAAGACGATGAGTTGTTCTAAGAACTGTTGACAATAAACAGGAAATGGCATGAACCAAGATTTGATCGCACCAGTAAAAACTGCAGAGTTACTGAAAGCACTGGACAATGTTGCAACTCCAGTAAAAGTTGCTAAAAAATTAGTTGTATCCAGCAACTTGGCAGAGAGTGAATATCAGTTTTACAAGATAGATAGTCTGACTCACTTTTCTGAGGAACCTCGGAGGGAAGCTCTTGAAAATGTTTACAGCAGTATTCGTTTTTCTGGAGCCAGCCTTGTGTACCTTTTACATGGTAGTTCTTCTGGTGTTGATCTTTATCTTGGTATCGCTCGGAGCCACCAACACAAGCCTCCGGCTTTAAGTGTAAAAAATATAGCTGACTCCATTCTTAAGCCGGTTTTTGAAGGGAACTTTAGAGGTAGCAAACTTCATCAAGTTGATGAGAAGCATGAGTTACTGAGTAAACTTGAAAGATTTAAGCATGTTGGTGTTTTGCAGGGGGCCGTTGGTAACCAGGAGCAGGGCGAAAACAATTTTTTCCAAGGTATGGATAGGCTCGTTGATGTGATGTTGGGTCAAGAATTTTGCCTTGCTATAACTGCATCAGCGATGTCGCATGAGAAACTGCTAGAGCTGGAACAGATCGTTCATCAAGGTTATGCGCTATTTGCCCCCCTTTCTAAGATGTCATATCAACAAGGAAAAAATAGTGGAGAAGGCCGCAATCTTGGTGACAGTATTACGAAGTCTAAAGGTTATAACTATTCAAAGAATAACGGTGAAAGTGATTCAGAAACGTCAGGTACGAGTAAGGCTACAAGCTCTGGAAGTGTATCGGATACAGGGTCTGTAGGTAAGTCAAAGTCGACTAATAGTGGTGAATCCTGGGGTAGTAATTTATCCGAAAGCAAGGGATTAAATAAAGGTATATCAGTTAACTCTGGGAAGAGCCAGACAGTTTCAACAGAAATACACAATCGAAAAGCGCAGCAATGGCTCACATATATTGATGAGGTCTTATTGCCTAGAATTGACTACGGGCGCAGTCGAGGAGGGTTTATCTCAGGGATCTCGTTGTTTGCCACTAGCCACCATTCGCTATTAACCCTAAGTAATACGGCTATGTCAGTTTTTTCAGGTAACTCTGGCAACTGTTACCCTTTACACTTTATGTCGGTTAGTGAATACCCTTCCATTGTTAATGAGCTAAGAAACCTACAAATACCAACTATTGAACTGAATAACCGGCAGAAAGAGCCAAATGGCTATCTTTTTCATCACCTAAAGTCCCGTTTGGTTGAAAGAGATAGAGTTATCATGGGAACGTATTGTTCTCCTCGTGAACTATCCCTTATCGCTGGATTGCCTCAGAAAGAAGTGGCGGGTATCGCTTTAAATGAAGAAGTGAACTTCGGTTTGAACCCACCTCAAGTTGATGAAGGTAGTAAACTAGTTTTAGGGGAACTTGTCCAAGACGGCAGAAGTATCCCTAATAATGATGTAAGCCTGAATATTTCAGAGCTGAACAAGCATATGTTTATTGCCGGTGTTACGGGAAGTGGTAAAACGACTACTTGTCATCATCTCCTTAGAGAAGCCAAGCTTCCATTTTTGGTCATAGAGCCGGCGAAGACTGAATACCGAACATTGATGGAAGAGTTTGATGATCTTCTGATTTTTACACCGGGACGAGATGATCTTGGGGCATTTAGATTGAATCCACTTGAACTAATGCCCGGTGAGTCAATTTCGGCCCGAGTCGATATTCTAAAGGCTAGTTTTGCCGCTTCTTTCGACATGGAAGCAGCTATACCACAAGTTCTGGAAGCTGCTATTTATCGCTGTTACGAAAAGATGGGGTGGAATTTGACGACGTCCCGACATCCAGAGTTCCCGAATCCCTTTGCTGAAAATGTTTATCCCTTCCCTATCATACAGGACTTGTTGGAAGCAAGTAAAGACGTCATTGAAGAGCAGGGCTTTGATACTAGGTTGCGGGATGACTATATAGGCTCCATAAAAGCTCGTCTGCAGGGTTTGTTGGTCGGCTCTAAGAAGCAAATATTCAATACCCTGCGTTCTATCGATTTTGCGGCACTATTAAAACGAAGAGTGGTTATTGAGCTTGAAGAGATCCGTAATGGAGCAGAGAAGTCTCTGATTATGGCTTTTATCATGACCAATATGGTTCAAGCCTTGAAGAATGAGCATAGAATAAATCCTGGCTTTAGGCATTTGACTCTTATTGAGGAAGCTCACCGCTTGCTTGCTCACCCGGAACCGTCAGAAAGTAATAATAAAAAACAGGCAGTAGAAATGTTTGCTGACATGCTGGCTGAAATCAGAAAGTACGGAGAGGGCTTGATAATTGTTGATCAGATACCGAGCAAGTTAACACCCGAAGTATTGAAGAGCACAAATACCAAGATAGTTCATAAGTTGTTTGCCCAAGACGATAAGGATGCAATTGGTAACACAATAGCTCTTGAAAAAGATCAGAAGACGTATCTTTCAAGGTTGGATGTAGGGCATTGCGTTGTGTTTAGCCAGGGGTGGCAAAAAGCTGTACAGGTTCAAGTTAAGGTAGAACCAGCGTTGGTAACTCAAGCGGACCTTCCACTAAATAAGGTTGAAAAAGTGATTAGGGATAGGTTTATCGAGTTCTGCCAATTGCCTACCAGTCGAAGGCTACTGCCAATGTTAAGCCATTCTGGACTAAGTTCGATTAGCACAACACAGGTTAGCGATTTACTTAAATTCTCTCTGGAGACGGATCTGTTTTTCTGCTGGGAGAAGTTTTTGCTAGAGCAAAGTGAATCCAATAAGGAGAAGTTAACTCAATCTATAAAAGAGGGAATTGAACTTACTGGGAGTACGGAAATCGTTATCAACCATATTCTTTTTCATATTTACCCGCCAGTACAAGGACACGATGAGTCAACTCAGCATTGGCGATCTAGGCTTGATTCTACGGTTAATTGCTTGCTTCAAAAAGAAAGCTTTTTATTTGCACGATTGAATTTGAATAGTTCATATAGGAGAAAAATGTAATGTTAGGTCCGTTAGTAAATGCTGCTGTATCTATTGGTTCCTCTGTTTGTAGTGCCATTGGTGCGGCATGTTCGTCACTTGGTAGTGGTCTTGCAACCACAGGAAAAGTCATTATTAATGCAATTCAGGTTGGTTTGCCGATTGCAGAAAAAGTGTTTACAGCCGTAGACCTTGTGGCTAAAGCCTGGGGGATTTTTACAGAGGATCACAAAGAAGATGATTTGTACGACCTGGGTATGCGAGCTGAACAAGCTTCAATGAACGGAGTTAAGTCAGATAACTTTGATTCATATCAGGAGTATATCGATCATCTTCGGAATGATATCGAACTTAAGTCAAATCCTTCACTTCGTGATGAAGATAAGTTGAAGTACGGCGCTCTTGGTACTGCAATAGCAATGAAAGGTATTAGTGACAAGTATCAAGTCGAAATCCCGGATTCGTTCTGGTTATCAGGTGTAAATATGAATCTTCAGCCTGAACAGTTCAAGCCTCTCTTGGACATATTTGAGTCAGAGAAAGTAGCTCCTAAGCTGGAAGACTTCAATAAAGGAAAACTTCCATTTAGTGAACACGAAAAAATCTATGATGTACTTGAAAGCTACCTTGGAGAATCTATGACAGTTAAAGAAGTTGAGCAGTTTTTTGCTGATGCCAAGAAAAACTCAGCCTAGCTAAGGGGTATAATTTAAATGGAATTAGAGCAAATCAATAATCATGTTTCGATTCTGAATGTAGTACTTGATGGTTCAGGAAGTATGTCGGTGTTTGGAAAGGGGCCTTTGCAGGTCAATCTAGCGCGCTTTGTGCAGCAGTATATTGAACAAAAATCCGCTCAAATTTTTGAGAGTATTGAAGTGAACTTTTTCCTATTTAGAGAGCAGGTCAAGCTGTTGGAAAATGGTATCGATAGTGGGCAGTGCTCTATTTCTTTTGAAGGTGGCGCAGAAAGCAAAAGCCTGTCTAACTTCTTGAAGTACTTGCCAAGTCAAAGCAAAGTACTGCTTTTTAGTGACGGTTTCTGCTTGGATGATCAAGTGTCGGAAGTAGTAAATCAGAATGCTATTGACTTCAATTTGGTTGCTGTTGGACCGGATAGCCCTCCCCTTGAAAGGTATAGAAGCGAATACTTTCATGTCGCGAAAAGTGAAAGCCTACCTGCCCTTTTACAAAATTTACTTTATAAGTCAGAAGGTAACACTCTACCGCATAAGATCAGTACTAATTGGGAGATGGAAGAAGCTCTGTTTCTGCAAACGCAGAATGACGATGATGACTGGGAGTAGATGGGAGCGCAATGAAAATAAAAGATACGTTGTTGGAATCTGACTTTCCGCTCGATGTGGATGATGAGCATTTCCATCGTCATGAGCTTACTGAAATATTAACTAGTGGTGGGCAGGGTGTAGTGTGTAAAACAAATGATCCTGAGCTGTTGGTTAAGCTACCGCTGGCTGATGCTGCGACAAGGAAGATGTTGACGGATCCTAATGAAATAGAAAGGCACAAAAGAAAATACCTAGGTTTGAGTTTGTTGCCTATCCCAGAAGATATTCCACTGGCGTTACCTGCAGCGAGCCTGTCAGATACTGCAGGCTATATAATGCCACTTGTCGGGGGGATGGTTGAGTTTGGGGAGCAGTTTTTTTTAAAAAAAGCTAAAGCGAAGGCTATGTACAAAGAGCGTGAAATACCTAACTGGTTATCTAAGTTGTTTGAGCAAGAAGATGAAATCAAAAAGGGAAAGGGAAATTACTTCAGTTTAGAAATCATTCATTACCTTAATGGTGGGGGCCTACGTAGAAGACTTACGGCCTTAACAAAATGTGCGTCGATACTTGCAAGATTGCACGCACACGGTTTTGTCTATGTGGATCTTTCTCCGGGAAACGTCTTTATCTCAGATAGTATTGAGCACTCGGAGGTATGGATGATCGATGCTGACAACCTTCGTTATGAAGGAACAGAAGGCACCAACTATTTTACCCCTGGATATGGAGCGCCAGAAGTAGTTCAGGAGAGAGGTAATGCAAGTCAGTTATCTGACAGCTATGCCTTTGCAGTCATGGTATTTATTCTGTTGTCTATGACCAATCCGTTTGATGGCATTGCTCTGGAGAGTAATGATGACGAAGGCGATTGGGCTGATGAAGACGAATGGGGCTGTGATTTTGGGGGGGGCGACTCGGAACTCTCGGCGGATAAGAAAAAGGAGTTTGGTATGCTTTCTTTTGTTGACGATATAAATGACAACAGCAATGAGGCTCCAAATAGGGGGCTTCCTCGGCAGTTAGTTTTGACTGAACAACTGAAAGTTTGTTGTCAAAAAACGTTAGGAGAGGGAAGAACAGAGCCGAGAAAAAGAACACATATGTACCTATGGGCCACTGCACTAGCACAGGCTGAGGATGTAACAATAGCCTGCAAAGGCTGTGGTATGACTTATTATCCTCACCAAACAGAGTGCCCTTATTGTCAAAGTACATTGCCTAGCTATGTAAAAATGACGGCATATTCAGACCAAACAAAACAAACTGTGGTTTGGGAATGGGCTAGAGAGGTTAGTGAAGATAAAGTTCTAAGGGTACCACAACGCCTAGGCCTACCTTTTTCTTTGAAAGATAACGCTAAAAGTTTCATAGAGATACAAAAACGCAAACAACAATTTGTCATAAAGTGTTTAGATGAGTCGCTATTAGTTCATTGGGCGACAAGCTCTGAGAATGATGGTGAGTTTAGAAGACTTGCCGGTGATTTAGTGTTTACGCCCGAGATTGGAAATGATGGCTTGTATCTTTACATAGAGAGTACAAACTCAAGGCTAATTCACTTACAGCTGTGTGGGGAAAGAGCATGAAGCTAGAACACTTTAGCAGTATGCCGAGTTTTTTTGATGATGTTTGGGCTGTTCCAGAAGACAAAGAAGCATCGATTAAACTAGGTCTTGCAAAGCTGTCTATTGCTTCGGATGGACAGAGTTTGCGTATTGTAACTCGAATGAAGCGTCACTTGGTGCGCCTTCAAGACCAGGCATTAATGTCGGACATTATTCATTACTTGAAGCGAAATACAGCCCATCTTGCTGAAGTTTGCAGGATAGCTAAAAATGGGCACATTCAACTTCAAATTGCTTTTTTTAATGGAGATTTGCTTGACCTCGATGAAGTCGATATTAACCTGGATAGTGAGTTACTAGCGAGGGCAAATAGATTGGGTCTTAGGTCGCCGGATTTGAGTGCTCTTGCAAACTTATTAGAAGATAAATGTACCCTCAAAGGCAGTATCTACGAAGAAGGGGAATATTATTTTCCTCTCTTAACTGGTAGAGCTTCTGGTGCTATATGGAAAGGAAATGGATCTGAAGAAGAGCAAGAGGTGTTGCTTGATAATGGCTTTTCACTACTTGGGGATAACGTGCAGCTTGCTGTTAAGCAGAGTGATACGCTGGGAAGCTTGACTGCATCGCGCATATCAAGTGGTTGGAGTCAGAAAGCACTAGGTGCAATTCGACTGGCAAAAGGGCAGATCAGCCTGTCTGATGGGGATAAAAAACTACAAGAACTCTCCAAGCACCTGTTGAAATCTTTGTTGGAAGATGAAAGTCACTCTAGTTACCTAAAAACATGGGATAAATATGGTGATATTGAAGGAGAATTGCTTTTAGAAAGGGCTAGAGCTGTAGGTTACTTACCTATTCCTTCAGAAAAAGCTTTAGAGGTTGTCCCTGGAGGAGTGAAAATATTCTTTCATGAAAACCTCCCTAGAGGAATAGTAAAAGGTTCTCAATTAGAGGTTGTGGATCAAATGCCAGTTTATCTTGATGATCAGGAGATGGACTGGAAAACTTACTGCGAATTTCTTCTTGAGTCTTCTAATCCCCAATCTAGTCATAATTTAAATGCAGCCCAAAAGGTTGTAGGCCAAGTAGTTGAAGTAAAGGCTCGGGGTGAAAGCTGGATTACTTTAGATCTTGAGCAAAAACCATTACAGGGTGTCCACGCACTGGTTTTGTCGATAAATGGCGACAAGATTCAGGTAGAAAGACGGATGCTGGCACGGAAACTGATTTTGGAGGGCAATAGTGCAAACCCGCAGCTTGGACTATTAATAGAGGAAGAGGGAAAGCCAAGCATAGCTAAACGACACAATACTATTGCCCCGTTAACCGCTTTTGTTCAGGAAAAAGTGTTTGCTCACCCGCCGACACCTAGCCAGGAACTGGCAATAAAGGTCGCATTAAATACACCAGATATTGCCTTGATCCAAGGCCCCCCAGGGACAGGAAAAACCACGGTTATAGCGGCAATAATTGAACGACTTAACCAAGAGTATAGAAAGACAGGAAATTACAAAGGACAAATACTGGTATCGGGTTTTCAGCATGATGCTGTTGAAAATCTATTAGCTCGTTTGAGTATTAACTCACTTCCATCGGTCAAATTTGGGAAGAAATCCGGGACTGAGTTTAGCCCAGATAGGGTAGACCAGAAGATTGAAAGCTGGTGTGATGGTATTGCAGACAACCTACGAAAGCAAAATCCACAACTAGCATCTTCGGAGTCTCTAAGAGTAGTTAGGAGTAAGCTGGCGCTGTATCAAGCGTCTCCCACAAATGAAATTGCTCTAAGTTTGTTGAAGCGGCTTCAAGAGTTCTCTGATGTTTCATTAGATCATGATCTAAGCCAAAGAATCAGTTATATGATTAAAGAACTAGGTGATGCTGAGAATGGTGCAATCTCTGAAACGATTTCACATGTGCTGGCCCTACGGTGCCATGAGCGATCTTTTAAAGATGATGGTCCCGAAAGGGCAATGGCATTGTATCGAGAGATGGAAGATATACTCGATAGCGCAGAATTGGCATTGCTTAGAACCGCATCAATTTGGAATGAAAGTAAGGAGCTAAAGTTCCTCCCCGAACTGAGAGCATTAAGAAGCGACCTACTTAAGCGTTATAGCCGCAAGCGGGCCTATCGAGTGTCAAAGCCTAGAGAAGATGTATTGGCAATAGTTAATCAATCAATTGAAACTTTGTCAAAATCCAAACAGTTCTCTGAGCGTACGGATAATGCATTGGTAGACTTTCTTTATGAATTGGACAACAACAAGGATGGGATAAAAAGAAGTCTAGCGGAGTACAACGCGGTCTTTGGAGCGACAGTTCAGCAGTCAATGGGCCAAGATATTCGAAGTGTAAAGCTAGATAGCGGAGTAGGAGCGAAGCGCTTGTCATATGATACAGTGATCATTGATGAGGCCGCACGCTGCAGTCCTAGGGACCTTCTAATACCACTTTCTCAAGCAGAAAAGCGAATTATTTTGGTTGGTGATCACCGCCAGCTACCACACATCATTGATGAGGAAATAGCTCGTCAGCTGGAAGAAGGTGAGCAGACAAAAACAGAAGAAAGTATGTTTGAGTATTTGTTCAGTCGCCTCAAAAAGTTAGAAAGCGCAGATGGTTACCAACGAACAGTTACATTAGATGCTCAATTTCGTAGTCATCCTTTATTGGGTGAATTTGCTAGTAAGTATTTTTATGAGCCAAGCAATGAAGGGTATGAGTCGCCATTACCTGCCAGATTATTCGGACAAAGCTTAAAGGGTGTTGAAGATCAAGCGTGTGCTTGGATGCATATACCTAATCGACAAGGTGGTGAGAAACGAGATAGTTCACGTAGTGGATATCGGTCATGTGAAGCGGAAGCAATAGCCGAAAAGGTCAATGAGTGGTTAGTCTCGCAGGAGGGTAAGGAGCTGAGTTTTGGAGTTATCAGTTTTTATAAAGCGCAAGTTAATGCAGTTTTTAAGGCCTTGAGTAAATACGGCATAACGACAAAAGAACGCGGTGAGTGGGAAGTAAAGGATGAATACCGGATGCTTCCTTCGGGTGAAGAAAGGTTAAGAATAGGTACTGTCGATTCGTTTCAAGGAATGGAATTTGATGTTGTATTTTTGTCAATGGTTCGGACACAAGACCTACTGAAAAACTCAAGTTACTTAGAACAAAATTGTGAGGATAGAAAAGAGCAGGCAAAAGTATTTGGTCATCTAATGTCACCAAATCGTTTATGTGTCAGCGTAACCCGGCAAAAAAAACTGTTAGTAGTTGTAGGAGATATAGATCTTGCTGACCATTCAATTGCTAAACAAGCAGTGCCGGCTCTGTATGGTTATTGTCAGTTGGTTAAAGAACGAGGGGTGGTGTTGTGAGTATCGGTAGAGACAATCGCCCGAAAGTTATCAGTTTCAACGAGAAAGTCAGTGGATTACGAGTCGCGAGGCGGAAACATTTGCTTTGGCCGTGCCGAATGTACTCAGTATCGATGCAAGCTCCTTTAGATAGAGACTTGAATCCGTTTGAGGTTTTAATACTTAGGCTATGCGCAAATTATATCAATGATGTAGCTAAGCTCTCATCGAAGACTGGTTTTGATAAGGAATTGGTACAGTTTATCTGTTCACGCCTAGAACAACTTGGCCTGCTTGATGAAAGAAGGAAGTTAACTGCCACAGGTATAAATAAATTTGAGGCTTTAGATAACGTTAGAGATAACACTGACGTTGAATCTCAAACAGTAGCGGCACACATTTATGTTGATAGTATTTCTAATACTCTTTTGCCAATAATTACAAGAAAGAGAGAGTACGAGCATGTGTCTTCCTCTGAGGGTAAAGATGCTTGGACTATTCACCTTGGTTCTGCCGGCCAAGGATATGAAGTTAACGCTACCCGTCTACCACCCAAAGGACTTATATCTCAAGGTCCTCCGACATCAAGTCAGGTAAGTAACGTTATCCAAAGATACCGAAAAAGAAGGTCAATCAGCCGCTTTCTTTCAGGGGATCCTATAGATCAACGGCACTTCTCATTCGATGTTGCATCTATTACTGTTGAAGCAGAATATGAAAATGTCTACTTACATACTCAACTGCTTCTTCAAGAAGGAAGTGATGAGTTCTTGGTTACTGATGGGTTTGGGTTAGGATTCAGTCAGCAATTCAGTGAGGCTATTGTTAGCTTAGAACCCAAATGGCTTAAACACTGGAAAAGTTGTGCCCAGGTAACTGAGCTGGGTAATACGGAGGTTGAGCCCATTATTCATAAAAGTACAGGTTCCTCCAGATATCCGAGACTTACTAGATATCTAGATTCGGCAGAGGAAAGCTATACTGAAGCGATGCTTAATCCTACTTCAACGTTTACTCAAAAACAGATTGAATCAAAGCAAAATAAACTAATTAAGAAGTTGTACTCTGCTTTGGAGATGACCTTCGCTATTGTAAATACTGACTGGCCTGTGTCTGATTGGAAGAACTATTTTCAACAGGGAACGGATCGAAGTAATGCAGAACTAATTCATGACTATGCAAGACGTTTAGGTTTTCAGTTTGACAAGCTTACGAAAAAATTTTTGTTTGTTTCTATTGGTAAACTAAAACGAATCGGTATTGAAGAGCCTGAGATGCAACCTGAGGTAGTGATGGCAATATTGTCTGCACATATAAATCCTTTGCATCCATTGCGTAAGCTGGGGCGAGAGCATATTGATTTGCTAATCATGCTCTCAAAGTTAAAAGAGCTTCGAGACCCACTCCAGCATGGGAAATCCTTTGAGATAAGGCAAAAGGAACTAAAGGCAGCCCGGCGGGCTACGTACCGACTGATTACGGCTTTACTTCCAGGTACATCACATGCATTGCCAAAAGAAACTAGAGCGAAAGATAACTTAAGCCAAGCAGAAAAGCAGCGTTTTGAAATTTCTGTTCTTTTAGATGATGAGTTCGGTTTACTAGCCATGCAGCGAATGGATGAAGCAATTAAATCGGAGTTGATCCGAAGCGAGCTTATATATGCCAAGCTTATGGACTCATCTCATAAAAGGCAAATGGTGGATATACAGCCATGGGCAACAGCGATATTAGGGATTGTTCAAACAAGGGTCTTCCAGCGCATTTCTGATCTGGATATCTCTGAGCTTACGGGAAAAGAAGTTAAGGTAAAAGCTCAAGAGAGCGCATCAAAAGCAGGCTTTCGTTTGCCTAAAGGACAACTTCCAGAAGGTATTCAAACTGTGAACCTTAGGAGAGCTGAAGCAGCATGTAGGGGGATTAATACTACTATCGGTGCAGAAATGCTGGCCTGGTTAGTGTTGGATAACCATAGTCAACTTAGTTTCATCGCTAAATCAGTACCAGAGTGTCTTGGGAAAATCGGTGAGATGATTCGGCATAGAGGTCATGGAAATAGGCCAAGTTATGTCGAAGGTGGTGCTCTTGTTACCCTAAGACAAGAAATGTATCAAATTATCAGAAAATTTATAGAGATAGATAATGTCAGCTAAGAATATGGATAGGTTTAAAATGGTTAAGAGCAAACCAAATTCAAACACTAAGAAACAAAACCCAAACAGTGATACGCTGCAGGATAAAGAGCAACTACAGGCTTTGCACACTGAGCTAGAAGCTAAGGAAAACCATCTCAACAGTTATGCAAAAGAGCTGGAGTCTTTAGAAGCTGAACTAAATAAAAAAGAACGATTACTGACAGATGAAACTGTTCGATTGAGAGCAAAAGAGCAAGAACTTTCTTCTCAGCAAGTGCAAATAGAGGCGGGACTTCCCGGACTTGTAGCCAAAGAGTTGAGCGCAGCAAAAAAATTGCTAGAGAAACAAAGAGCAAGTTTCTCAGAGCAGTTAAGACAGTTTGAAACAGAAAAAGCAGAACTCGCAGTTAAAGAGTCGGAATTAAAACGGCTGGAAGTAAAGTGTCAATCTGACTTCGCAGCAGAGAGAAAAGAGTTTCAGAATAGTTTATTGGAACTTCGCCAAAAGGCTAACAACCAGGTAGATGAAGAAGCTGAAGCTAGAAAAGAAGAGCTGTTTAGAGAGCTAGAGAAACAGCATCAGCTATCAAAGCAGAAGTTGGTACAAGAGCTAGAAGGAACTCGCCTGGAGGCAGAAAAGCAGTTAGCCGAAAGAACAAGCGCTATCAATGCGAAAGTGAGTGACAATAATGCTAGAGAAGCAGATCTTCAGTCCAGAGAAGAGCAACTTGATTTTCAGCAAAAGCTATATAATGAGAAGAAAGAAAAGTTGAATGAAGATTATGCGCAGTTTGAGCTGAAAATAGCAAAAGCAGTCCAGGAAAGGCAGGCAGGGTTTTCTTCAGAAGAGCTGCGTATGAAAGAGGAATGCGACAGGCTGCGCGCAAGTCTTGATAGCTCTAATAGAGAGCTTAGCCTCTACCAGGAACTTAAACAGAAGCTAAATGGTGAATCTCCGGAAAAAGTGCTGTTTGAGTTAGCTGCTTATAAAGAAGAGATTGTTACCCTTAAAGAAGAACTGACAAGAAGACCTGAGCAACAGGTTCAGCAGTTGTTTGAGCAAGCAAAGTTAGAAAAGGGACTGCTCGAGTCCAGCAATGAAGCTTTGATATACGAGCGTGATGTTCTCAAGAGGCAAATCAAAGAGCTTGAAGATAGTAGCTTCGAAGCAGAGATGTGGCAAAGAAAATATGAATCTCTGGAAGTAAGAAGAGATGCTCTAGAGAGGGTAAACTCAGAACTCCAGCAGGAACTGGACCGATTAGCTCCTACAGCAGTGAATGAAGTGAGCCGAGAAGTACGTCTCGAACAGATTAACACGCCTGTTGTTAGCCTAAATGAGGAGCAGAAACAGCAGCTGATTGTTTTTGATAAGTCGAAGCTACGAAATGAAATGGACTGGCTTGATGTTATTTATAAGCGTTGTGATGAGTATGGCCTTAAGTTCAATCGTAGAATACTGTTTGCATTTCATACCGCTTTAAAGGTTGCTGAATGGTCACCAATAACAGTACTTGCTGGGGTTAGTGGTACAGGTAAGTCAGAACTACCAAGGCTTTATTCTCACTTTGGTGGAATTAGTTTCTTGTCTCTACCTGTGCAGCCAAACTGGGATAGCCAAGAATCAATGCTGGGTTACTTTAACTCCATTGACGATCGGTTTGACGCTGAACCTGCACTGAGGTTTTTACTACAAAGTCAAAAGGAATGTAGTAATGAGTATCCAGGCTTGAAATATGGCGTTAACTTGCTCCTACTTGATGAAATGAACCTTGCACACGTCGAGTTATATTTTGCCGAGTTCTTGAGTAAGTTGGAGCAGCGCCGGGGCAAAAAGCGGGGAGATACCCCTTGTCTTGATATTAAGTTGGGTGCGAAAGACGGAATATACCAGCTACCACTTGAGAGGAATGTTCTTTGGGCCGGTACTATGAATCAGGACGAGACAACCAAATCTCTGTCTGACAAAGTTATTGACCGAGGAATCGCAATTCATTTCCCTAGACCAAAGGAACTTCATAGTCGACAGACGTTGGATGTTTTGCCAGATCCTGAGCCAATGCTTCATTATAAGGAATGGCGTAATTGGGTAAGTATTTCTAGCCAAGAGGTTCCAGATAAAGAGCTCAAGAAATACAAGTTAATGGTAGAAAAAATAAATAGTTGCCTGTCTTCTGTCGGTCTTGCTCTTGGCCATCGTGTCTGGCAATCAATTGAATTTTATATGGCAAACTACCCAATGGTAAAAAACTTAATTGACACAAATACCGAGGATACAAGCAAGTTAAATAAGTGGCTTAAGATTGCGTTTGAGGATCAACTTGTACAGAAGGTAATGCCGAAACTTAGGGGAGTCGAAACCAGAGGTTACGGAAAAATAAACTGTTTAGATCCTATTAAACAATTGCTGACAGATAATGATTTCTCAATTGTTGAAGATTTTGAACGCGCGTGTCAGTTTGGTCATGGCCAGTTCATGTGGAGTAGTGCGGAGTATTTGAACAATGATGAAGCATTTTCAGAGCTGGAAGAGCTGCCAACCGAAGAGTTAGAAGGCTCTGCTGATGAGTGAGTTAACGTGCTTAGACTGGAGAGAGTTTGAGGATCTTTACTACGCTTTAGATGACCAGAATATCCGCGGAGATGCAGAACAAATTTTGCGCCTTCGGGATTGGTTTAATGGGCTTTGCACGTTTGACCCTCTGACGAGTCTGCCTGAGTCAAGTAACCTGAGTTCGGTGTTGCAAAGCATCGCATCAGGTAGTGGGGAAGAGAAAGAGCTATCGCAACTTAACGATCGATTCTCAAAAATCATCCAACAAGTTGACCTAGCAGTTAACGAGATTCTATTTAATCCTAGGGAAAAAATGGTACGAGAGCATAGCTTCGTGCCAGTTCCTAAAGTGAAGCATGTAGACAGTAAAAGTATTCAGTGGTTGAGTCGTCAGCCGGGGCGAAACATGAGGGAGAAAATGGCATCTTCTTCAAAAATCCTGGCTGTCGTGAAAAACACATCTTTAGACACGTCAGAAAACCGGCTGTTTAAACATTTCCTCTTAAGAGTCGAGAGGGTTTTCTTAGCAAGAATAGAGACTCAGAGCTTGGTAGCTGAGCGGCCTCTTTATGAAGAACTGCTGTCGCGTATTCAGTACTGGTTAGCTCAACCAGAAGTAAAAGGTATTGGTTATTGGCGTTCGCTTTCACCAAATAATGTTTTATTGCAAGATAAGCACTATCGAAAAGTTTGGAGCTCTTGGCAAGAGCTGAGGAAACTGGATGAGACCTTGTTATTGGATAATAAAAACAGCGATCAACAGTTATCTACTTATATCTTCTGGAAGATACTTGCCTATTTGTCACAACACAAGGAAGTTAAGTTAGTCGAGCAGCCTACACTATTTCAGTATGATCAACTTGAGATTACGACAGTAGTACTGATAGAAGGTCGTGTGTATCTAACTGGTCAGCCACCACAAAAGCTTATTATTCGATTAGATAACAATTTAGTTAGAGTTCAACTGGGGAAAAAACGCCTACAGCTCAAAATGACGGCTCGGACTATTGATGTTGTAGACCATTCAGGAACGGCATTGGCAAGCTATATGAAAGGTTTCCATAAGGTAGATAGATTAGTGGTGGAAGTAAACCGGTTGCTGGTGGGGCACGAACCAAATAGCTTGCAACAAACTACCTTCAATAAATTTGTTGAGCATGATCCGGTTACTGTCGAAATAGGCTCACTTAACACTAGGGTTAAAATTGCAGGCAAGAAGACTCATGTTGCTCCGTTGCGTTTCTTAAGACAGTTTTGGCAGCATCAGGATGAAAACTACCCCGTAGACTGCAGTTTATCTTCAGCGTTGCAGCTAGGCGATTATGCAGAGACTATCACCTGTAAGCATCTATGGAACGATAACAATGACTCAATGCTTAATGTATCAATTGATAGTTATGTACACTCTTTAAAAGATTTGATAGGTACGCGTCCACTTACTTATCTTGTTCCGGATTATTTGAATGAGCTCGGAACTGAACAGCTTCGAAGAAGCTTGAATCTTGCTTTTTTAGATGCGAGACCACTACCAATGAGTATCGCATCATTACTCTTATGGCAAAGAGGGAAATCGTTCGAAAAAACAGACATTAGAGACGGTGACCTGTTTTTTATTCTTGATAGTAGTGCTGATAATCTCTACATGATACCGGTGGTCGCAAAAATACAGGACAGTTACAAGAAACGCTTACCAGAGATGAAAGGTGTGATTTGGGAGAGACATCCACCACTCAGACTTTCTGGCTCTTCAAGTATGGAGCTAGTTGAGAAAAGTCTAAATATAGAACTGTTTTCAGCCGTTGAAGGATTGCTGAGTTTCGATGAAGTTTTTGAAGCAGTCGGTAGGTTGTCAATTGTTTCTAACGATGGAAAGTGGTTGGATTGGCCTAAGTCTCTAAAGGAGAAATTGACCGATATAGCGAAGAGTAATCAACTGATAAAGGGTGAGTTCCTTGCTGAGTCTAGACGTCACGCTGTCAGTTTTGATCGTGTACGAATGCTCTCATTGACTAGGACAGTGAAGAAGCCAAAGTGGCTAGAACCTGGGGCCTGGTTGAACAATTCAGGTTTGTTGGTCGATTGTGAAGATGTTATCCAGAATAATATACGTTTTGTTGATAGCGGTATCCTTTGGCGAGACCACCTTCCACAGCTTTCAACTCGAACAGTTGTCGATGGTATTGAGCGCGATTTCTTTTTTGTAAAAGACGTCCCACCAATTCAACCTGTGAGAGGGAAAGAGGTATCTATCGAGTTGGATGAGAAGTTTGTTCTTTCTTCGGGGCAAAACTATTACGAACTTCCTCTGTTTTTAGGTACGAGTAAGGAAAGAACTAAACATTCGATTCGTTTGGAATCTCAGGCTTTTCCACTAACTAAGAATACAGAATGTTTATTGGAACTCTCATATACTTATGGAGCGGATCAACCGTATAAACTCATATTTATACCGAATGAGCGGAAGAACGCTGAGTTTCGTAGAGTTGAAGCTAGGTGGACCACGTCTGGTAAGAAAGCCGAAGTATCTAGCCCTACCTATCCTCGAATATATGCATGGGAAGACTTTAAAAACTATTCTGATGGTGTGAAAAGGGAGCCTCAGGATTTACTAGACTGGTTGGAGCGTGAATTTGAAAAAATTGTAGCAATTAGGGATTTTGTGTTTTCTGGTGATAATGGGAAAAGAATAACTATTAATACGCGAGGCTCAGAGTGGTTTACAGATAGAAATGGAAGCCGTTGTTGCAAGTTTCAGCACCCAAGGTACGGAGAAATCTTCATTCATCAAAGCAACTACGAAGACTTTGATGAATGCCGGTACGAGATATCACTCGATATAGTCCGAAGCAATAAAGGTAACTGGCAAGCACGCTCGATTACAGAGGCAGGTTTGTTGCCGAAAGAGTCGAAATATGTATTCAGTAATAGTTATCGTTTCCCAATGTTGACTGTTTGGAACAATGGCAACAACTTATCGGACGAATCAGTACCACAGAAATTTAAGGTTCTAGCACAGCAGGCGGTCGAGGCTGCGACACAGTTGTTATTTAGTCGGTTGCATAGAGAGGATTTACCTTTCGAAATAGAAAGAGAGCTGCAGCAATTTTTGTGTTATCTGCATGTAGATATGCCTATCGAAATGACGAATAGGCTCATTGCTGAAATTGACAAAGGGGATATGCTTGGGAGTTTGCCTTACCAATTACCTTATGCGTTGGGTGATGTTCACGCTGATTGGCAGAAATCTCTAATGAAAACTCTGTTGAAATTGGTAAGCAATAGAGGTTTGAAAGCTTCAAAAGCCTTAGATATTCTATCTATCGCTGCATGGAGAGAACCAAAGTTTATCTTCGGTTTTGAACAGAAGCAGGTAGAGCCCATATTGGATTCGCTAGTAAATGCATTGCAGTTTGATAACGATGATTTGAAGAGTGGTGACAAAGCTAAGCCAGTTCGCTGGAACTCACTTCTCAGAAAACTAGAACTTTTACTTGCGTTAATACGTTTGAGAGACAGTGATGAGCCAGAGGTCAGTAAAATATTCTCACTAGAAAGTAAAACCATCAATGCAGTGACTAAAATAGTAGAAGAGATCAATACTAATCACGGAGCTAAATTAAACAAGCAGTTAGCACAGGCTCGTGCTGTTAAATCACGTGTAAAGTTTGAGCTGAATAAACCTGACACCATGAAAAATACACCTGATATCTTGTATGCTCTCCGGCTTTATTTAACTGGGGATACAGGTGCAAACCTCATCACGATATCTGGAGTTGTTGATGATGCTTAGCTGCTGGGCCACTGGTGGAGTAAGCGTGATTGGTCCATTACACATCAGAGAAAATATCCCTAATCAAGATTATTGGTTGGGAAAAGAGTACAGCTGGGGCTCGGTCTTAGTTGTTTCTGACGGATTAGGTAGCAAGCCTTATGCGGATGTAGGTTCTAAGGCCGCTTGCGAGTCGGTTATTGAAATAGCTGAAAAATGGGATTTCGATAAGGATTTTGATCAAGACAGATTTACTAGCCGCATTCATTCTGAGTGGTTGAGACGCATATCACCGCTAAGAGCAGAGGATTGCAGCGCTACTTGTTTGTTTGCTATTCAGGTGGGTTGCAGTTGCTTTCTAGGGAAGTTAGGTGATGGTTTGATTTGCCTAGGAAGTCGCTCAGATCAAGCTTATCTAGAAGTAAACCATGATAATAGCCAAGGATTTTCAAATCTTACCTTATCACTATACTCGCGGCACTATTCCTCAGACTGGCAGGTTTCAATTCATGATTCATCGTTATATGACTTTGTCTTTATGTGTACCGATGGCATTGCTGACGATTTGCCACAAGAAAATATCAAAGATTTTGCATGTGGTGTTGTTGAAAATTACGAGTCAAAAGTATCCGACGGAAAAGCTTTGAACGCTCCAGAGTGGCTAATTAATTGGCCTGTAAAAGGACACTCTGATGACAAAACATTCGCTTTAATGATTAAAAAATGTTAATTCAAATGCTTAGAATCGTTAGTTTCTATTATATGTTTGTATCTAGTAAAGAAAAATTAGCTTTTATCTCTTTAACTATATGTTTTTTAAACAAGCTTTTGTCTAAGTATACGTATGAGGTATTTTGATCAACATTAAAAACAACTCGATCTCTGGGAAAGTTGTAGTAGTCAGTGTTGTCTAGCATTAAACCAAACAATTGATAAATATTATTATCTTCCCACTCAACTTGGTGTTGCAGCGTGCTATCAATAAATCCAAGTTGATCTGGCTTTAAGTCGATAACACTTTGAACTTTAAAGACAAATGTGTTTTCAGCAAACCAAAAGATGCCAACTTTGATATTCATGAAGGGCTCCTAAACTTATTTTTCCCGACATTACTCGGTTAAGTCCAATTTAGAACCCTTCCTCATAGCCCATTTCTGCGAAAAAATTTTAGTTTTTATATAGCGCTTGTTATTGCCACTGGTATGAGTAAGCAAAATCTAGATGCTATAAAACCTCTCACTTATTTCATCGCATAGCTTGGTTTGGTAGATAATAGAAGACTGCAGTAACTCAACATCTTCAGGCGATAGGAGAGGGTGGCGGGTTTTCTTATCGAATCGCGTTGTCATTTCTTCGAGTAGTTGTTCATGCAAGCGCTTTATGTCATCAAAAATTTGCTGCGACTGGGAGAATAAAAACACTTTGTCGTAGTCGCCATTTTTAAGTGAGGCTAGGTACTTTAAAAGAATGGCTTGCCGTGCTGTTTTGTTCTTGAAGGAGTGTTCGACTTCTATGGCTGCAATTGAGCCATCTAATAAGCGTGCTGCGCCATCGACTGTTCGGGTCTCTGTGCTTGTATTGGCGCGCTTGAATTCGGGTTCAGTTATAAAGCTTTGCCACATGGGGGCGTAGGTGCCATCACTATGATAAATGTGAATACCTCTTAACATCACAAAGGCGTTAATTAGGTTATGCATTACGTTGTTATGGTTAAACTGTAAGGCGGGGTTGGTATTGGCTCTGAAGTACACATCAATATTCATTATTTCTTCAGCGTACTTTGCTGCACTGTAGGTTGGAACATAGACGCGCCCATCGGGGCTACGATGTGTTTTAACGAGCTTTAAAAAGCCATCGCTAGTGAGCCTATTTAAATGCTCCAGGGCTAATCGGTGTGAGATGCTATAAAGCCAACTCACAAGGCCTGGTGTGATGATAGTAAATCGAATGGCGATGAGGATTGAGAGCTTCAGGCGATTGCTAAACTTTTGATGATTGTTTGCACCTTCATAGTAGCGCATATCAATATCAAAATAGCGAGGGTATGCGAGCTGAAGTTGGCTACTGGTATTGTTGTTTTGAATGCTTGTCATGTTTAAAGACCCAGGTTATTAGTTTGAATCTTTAACTAGCAACCCACCTTGCAAATTATCGCTTTTTAGCGATTGTTTGCCGGTTTTCCTACCGGGATGCTTTGTACGCGTGCCCGGCAGAGTTGTCGCGATGATTATCGCAACAACAGGCAGCTTTCAGCTGATGTCTTCACAACGTTGTTGTTCAAACATATGGCTTAAAACGCCCGTCATCTCTGATGTTGCTCCGCAACGAGCTGACTCAACGAGCTACCGCTCTAGCGTATTAAGCCATAGCGCTAATGTACCGAGCTACGCTCTGTACTCACCGCCACAATGCCGCTTTATGAACAGGCGATGGGTGCCCCATTATCCGCCTTCATCATCTCGCTTACTTTTCTATCGAAAAGGTGGTTCGCTTTTCAATTTGTACCAAATTTCAACCGAATTTCGCTAGGGCGAAACATCATCGCGGTGAGTACAGACCAGCTGTACATTCGCGCTGCTCCATGTTTCTTCGGCTTCGCCACGGCACATTACGCGACTTATTGGTCTCATTCTGAGACGCTTTTTATTGCCTAATTTCGTTCCGAATTAGGCTGGATGTGATGTCTTTCAGACGAAAAATAAGTCTACTTCGTAACAAAACAAAGTAATATTGTCTGTGAATAGTGAGATAAATAGAAAAGAAGAAAGTGATAATTCAAACTGTTTGTTGCTGAGCTTCGCAGTCAAACAAGTTTGTTTTTTATCACAAAATCATTAACTTTTAAAGAGAACTCACCCACTCTAAGAGGTTAAAAAATGACGACTACATCGATTAATCCTGCAACCGGTTTACCTATCAATGATGCTGATAATGGCAATTGTGTTGATATAGGTGGCAACGTATTTGGCACAGATAACAGTGACTTTTCTGATACAACAAGCTGTGATTCTTTCTCTGTATTTGATGATACTGATTGGGGGATAGATATTTCTTGCGGTGGAATAGATGAGTTTTAAACATTCATTTATCTATCGCAATCGTATAGAAATCGTTATCGGACTGGTTCTATTCAGTGGTGTTGGATTTACGTTTTTCTCCGATGAATGGATATCAAAGTATGGCCAGGGTACTAGCCATATTTATATCAAAGCGCAAGTAATGCCCGATCAAGAAATGATCAATCTGATCGGTACAATTAAAAAGCACCTAAAGGAATTCAATGTTAATTTGTGGCTGGAAGTTGCATAACAAATTAAAGCAGCGGAAAACCACTCGCTGCGCTCGCGTTTTCCGCTGTTTAAGGCGTTACCGAATAAATACTCTAACGCGTCTTTGTCCAGAAACGTGTTTGAATGGGGCCGATCAATCTGTAGATGCTCAAGACAACCAGTATGATACTTTATTACTCAGTTGTAGCGTGACTCAGACTTTGTAGTAGGAATTAGTATGAATCTTTATTTCTTGGCGAGTATCATTTAGAACGGAACATACAGGGTTACTTGACTGCTTAGTATGAAACTTTATTCCTCTCCTACAAAAGTTCACTTTTCTAACGATGAGGTGAGGCCGTTTTCTATCAAAAAAGCTATTAAGTCTTTAGCTGATAACCAAAACTAGAACTTTAAGTAGTAGCAGTCTAAATCAGCTAAGTTAAATACGTCCATTTATTAGAATAGCCACCTATTTTTATTAAGTGGGTATTTTATAGCATCTATTTGTTGCCAACTTACTCGCACTGGTAAACTGAAGCCATACTCATGAATTCATCAACTATCGTGCTTAGCTGTGGAAACCTAGTTTTAACCTCGTATAAGTACATCAAAAGCTTTTGATTGTTGGTTTCGCAATTCAGATAAAAAGGTATGGTTATTAAGTAGTCAGCAAGTGCTGGTGGTATGATTTCAACATGACCGGCATTGTTACGAAGCTCGAAAAACTCTAAGTCACTAACAGCAGAAATGTTAAGTTTATTTAGTTCATCACTTTTGCTCTTAACATACTCAATATCTGCCTTCATTGCCCAAAATGGTACCCAAGCTGAGTTGCTGAAGTTATTTATAAGTTTTTTATAATCACATTTTTCAGTCAGGCTACAATCTAAGAATTCTAAATTAGCTTCGTTGATGTCATAAGGTAATGATTTTACTGCCTCAAAACTGTCTTTTATGACACCAGTCTCTTCAGTAGAGGCAAACTTTATACGATGAAGCCAATATAAAACTAAACCATCAGCATACTCGCTGCTTAAATTTTTAAGGTTTATTCCAGCATAGCTCTCAACAGGAATAAATTGGCCGTTCCAAGTAACCGGTTCAGAGAACAGAAATGTACCTTGGTTAAGCTTGCCATTAAAGTGATCGATAATAGTTGAGTAGTCAAAAGTTGGCTCTACACTAGAGTTGTCAGCGGGGTGACGTAATTGCAAATAAACTATTGATAAAATAGAGCAAAGTAAAATGGCAATGATAAACCACTTTGAGTTTTGATATTTTGAGTATTTATTCAGGTTTGTAAACATAAAAGCCTCCATATGTATGCTTAATAATGTACAGATATACGCAACATATAGAGGCAAAAAAAATCTAATATTTTTAAAAAATTACTTTTTATTTTGAGGTTGCTCAGCTTTTCGTAGCCCTACCTCTTTTTTGATTTCAAGCTCTTTAAGCTCAACATCACGCTGGTGAGTGGCTTGAATTGCTTTTTGTTCATCGCTCTTTCTATTCTGCAGTCGCTTTTCAAGTTCATCGAATGCAACAGACACTTTCTCTTCTACTGTTTTAGCACGCAAAGACTGTATTGCTCTGTTATATTCTTCATAAGGCATTTTTACAAGAACATATGCATTTGCTACTCCAGCAACATTATACAATTCACGCTTTACTCTCTGCGCACCGGCAACACTAACTTCTTCGACAATTGAATCAATAAGCATATTAATTTGAGTCTCAAGGTTTGAATCTAGAGTCTGGTTTTCATATGAACGCTCTTGGCCAGAGATAAGTTGTTTAAAGCTTTTTGCTACATCAAATTTAGCTCTGAGCTCGGCTGCCTTTAATGCAAAAGGAGGTTTGTTTGATGAACCGTATCCAACGCCAAATACACCTGTTGAGTCAGATTGTGGTACATCTAAGTACCAATCTGGAATACTATTAATGAGTTGGTCCATTTCCTCGGTTTTTTTATCAACTTGCTTTTGGTGAGCAACTTCTATCTGTTCAATTTTTTCATGAATACCGCTACTAGAACATGCTGAAACTGTTAGTACAGTGATCGCGATTAATAGGTGACGTTTTAAAGTTTTCATGCATTTCTCCAAATTTGAATTTCAAAAGTAACGATAAAGGATGTTTAAAAACGCGCATTTTTGAAAAAATTTAAATTTGATAAATCAGCAGGTCAGCATTTATGATTCGTATAACCCCCAAATTTGTGGGGTTATTGAAGAAACTAAAGGGTTTTTGCATGAACAAATTCGCTATATTGTTTGGGTTGTCATTTATTTTGCCCAGCAAAGTATTCGCTGTAATTGGTGGCGGAGACCAAGGCGGCCCAGCATATGACAGTTGGCAAGGGTTGATTATTAAAGATGAAAATCGTTGCTATCCTGAGGTTAAGTTGCAGGCTTGACCATTCCGAGAGCGCTATTTGCTCCCTTACCTTTTCTAGATAGTAAAAACTAACATCTAAACAAATGATGACCTGAGTGTGGCCAACTGAAAACTATTTTAATTTTAAGAGCTGTTAATTTCGTTACTTTTACATTATACAAGTTTATCTTTAGTTTAGGGTGTATTTACATTTACGCATATCTACAGCTTTGTCCTTTCTAGCCATACTTCTCATTCTAAATATTTAATGACTTTGTTTTCTTAGTTGAAATATAGATTAACTTCAGACCTTATTTCTTTCGTCAAACCATCAACAGGATCTACTTACATCGTTATTTAAATATAAAATATATTGTATACAATGATAATTATATGTTACAAAAGTGTTTCTCTTTCCGGGTTGGATAGAGAAAACAATAATTATCAAAGGTAAATTATGAAAATTAAAACATTAATTCTGGCGCTACCTATACTTGGAGCAAGCTCTTTAGCTCAATCAGCTAACCTGCAAGAGCGCTTGTTTACACCAAAAAATGCAGAAATTGAGCGCACACATCATCACGGTGTAGATCACCAACATAATGAAAAAGCCCCTATAGCTGAGTTGCAAAAGCAGCCGCAACAACTTAATCAATTTATGATGCGCAGCCAAGCCGCCGTTGTCAGTTGTGATTTAGCTGCGATGGCAAGTGCAAGCACTAGTACAATTATCACTGAACTTAAAAGCCAAGGTACTAGTTGTATTAATGAACTTTTTAGTGCG
>NZ_PNDF01000257.1:0-296 GCF_005887195.1 Pseudoalteromonas sp. S1650
TTAAATCACGCACAACTTTATCAGAAGGACTTGTCAGTAGCGTGGTTAACGAAAGCGCCCCTAAAAAGCAGTTATGTTTATCACCTACATATAAATCATCTGTACCCTCTGGTAACTCACCTCGTAAGCGTAAATTGAGTAAAACTACATCTAGTGTAACATCTGGACGAATGGTTACAGTATCGCTGTTCATCAGTGCTCCGGCTGAGCGCACTTGATAAGAAAGCTCGTGACATGACCTTACTCTATCTAGCGAGCCCATCCAGCTACCGACGTCAGGATCTCCGGTATCAGGA
>NZ_PNDF01000258.1:0-272 GCF_005887195.1 Pseudoalteromonas sp. S1650
AACAGTGATAATGGTGCTTACTTCTTTTCGCATCGTGTATAGGAAATCACAGATTTATCTGTACATAAGCGCGAAGTATTTGGTCATTGTGTACATATCATCCGCTTTAAAGGCACAGAGCTTGCTAACGTGATTGACGAAATCAATGGCACGGGCTTTGGCGTAACGAGGGGTGTGGAGTCACCTAGCGAAGAGCGCGGAGAATACCTAGCGAAAATGTCCCGTGCAGGAAACGTTTCAATCAACCGTAATTTGATCTGTGCTTTTGTTGG
>NZ_PNDF01000259.1:0-362 GCF_005887195.1 Pseudoalteromonas sp. S1650
CACCAACCAGCTACTCACCAAATTGCCGTCTTTACACCGCCTGCGTAAATCCGTATCCTCGGCGGCGTGGCAGTTCCTTTTTCGCCAGGCATTGGCCCAACAAGCGCAAGGCGAACATCACTAACATCAACTTGGAAGTGAGGCAGATTGTAAGTGCTCACGCGGTAATAACCTGTGTTTCCTGGGGTCTCAGATACCGTTACTTTTGCGTCTTTGAGCGGGTGTGTAGCAATTAACGACTCATCTGGGTTATTCATCTTCGTTACTAACGCACCTAACAAATCGTTTAACTGCTGCTCTAGCTCATCACGAGGGGTGGTCGAACCATTATATTAACGCTGCAATACTTTTATGTAGTGAGC
>NZ_PNDF01000260.1:0-331 GCF_005887195.1 Pseudoalteromonas sp. S1650
CACTTACCTTCTTTGGCTGCTTTTTTGTCGCCGCCGCACTTACCTTCACCGCACTTGCCTTCTTTTTCAGCTTTTTTATCGCCGCCACATTTACCTTCACCGCATTTACCTTCTGCGGCATCTAGTTGATATCCTGCTTGCATATGCTGAAATTCAAATGGGATTGCAATCGAATCAGTTGCTACAAAACTTGACGCACCTACTAAAACCGCACCTAATGTAAATGAAATTGAATTTATATTAACTGTGTTCATTCGATGACTCTCTTTTTTATAAAGGGTTATTAAACAAGACCCGAGAACTAAAAATTACTTTCAAAATTTTTATAATT
>NZ_PNDF01000261.1:0-280 GCF_005887195.1 Pseudoalteromonas sp. S1650
TGGATTAACTCTAGTGCTAGGCTACTGTCGAATAAGCAGATTATGTTACCAACATCATCTAGTGCGTGATCAAGTTGTAAAGTGTTAATATCTTCATCATCAATGATAAGAATAGTGCAATTATCGACCATCTTTTTCCCTCTACTACGTATTTGTACATGATTAAACATAGTTCGAAAATCAAAAAAGCCGCAACAATATTTCATTAGAAAAAGTAAAATTAAAACAATTATAATTAACTGCGTTAACTTTCTAATACATAGCCAATTACTTTTAACTT
>NZ_PNDF01000262.1:0-267 GCF_005887195.1 Pseudoalteromonas sp. S1650
AGAACTTAATAAAAACTGCTGCTCATTTTCAG
Source organism: Pseudoalteromonas sp. S1650 (assembly GCF_005887195.1). Taxonomy (NCBI): domain Bacteria; kingdom Pseudomonadati; phylum Pseudomonadota; class Gammaproteobacteria; order Alteromonadales; family Pseudoalteromonadaceae; genus Pseudoalteromonas; species Pseudoalteromonas sp. S1650. Next base: position 33 of record NZ_PNDF01000262.1, read on the forward strand.
TAATACCAATCCCACTATCTTTTACACTAATTGACAACTTATCGTTGTGACAGCTCACAGTTAAGGTTATACGCCCAACTTGCGTGAACTTAAGGGCAATGGTTGTTAAGTTTAATAAGATTTGCCTTAATCGACTCGGATCGGTAATCAAGTAGTCTGGTAATGGGAACTTATAATAGACACTGAACTTTAAGAACTTATCTCGAATTTGCTTTCCAATGAGCGACTCTATATT
>NZ_PNDF01000263.1:0-246 GCF_005887195.1 Pseudoalteromonas sp. S1650
AAAACCCAGCCATCGCCATATGCATTATGGCCATTAGCGATGCTATCTAAGTATTGTTCTGTTTGGCTAAGTAAGGTGTGTTCTGGCACGATCTTCCCACGGGTAATTACTTCCCCCCCCCCTGTAACTGGGCACTTGGTTAGTTCTGTTGAAGGGGCAAGCGCATCACGTCTTATCGCTTAAGCAAATTTCGCGGCATCACGCTTAAGAGCAAAAAGAATAAAGAAATCGATAGTTTGCATACTG
>NZ_PNDF01000264.1:0-360 GCF_005887195.1 Pseudoalteromonas sp. S1650
AACAAAACTAGAAAACAGCGAGGGCAAGATTCGCCTCGCCCATTGTCCACTTCTGGAAAAGGGCACGCTTCGCGCGCTACGTGAACAAGCCGCTACCTTACCTGCGTTATGTCAGATGCAGTGGGGTGAGCAGAAGTGAGTGTTATTGAAAAAAGCTTGTATAAAAAGCCAGGCTAATTAAGCAGTTTACACTTGCCTGTGAGAGTCCTTTTTTGGATAAACTCAAAGCTTCGTGCTTTGTTTTATAAGCTAAATATTCTTAAGGCTTTTAAAGCGCATGTTCCTGTCATTGTTGTTGGTAACATTAGTGTGGGTGGAAACGGCAAAACGCCCTTTGTTATTTGGCTGGCTGAGTACTTA
>NZ_PNDF01000265.1:0-241 GCF_005887195.1 Pseudoalteromonas sp. S1650
GTCATGTCTGATAGCGTAATGACTTAATTAAGCGCAGCTCTGGTCTCATCGCGGAGCTCCGCCAGCTAGCCTGAGCTGTGCAAGAGCGTAGCCACAGCCATGACACCTGGGCCGCCGCCATGGGTTAAAATGGTTAGCTGCGCGACTTTAAGAAGTTTTGGTTGCATTGCCAGCGGATGTGTCGCAGCGAAAAGCTCTCGTAAGTCGATTACCCTAAGCATACCTGCGCGCTGAAATAGCG
>NZ_PNDF01000266.1:0-273 GCF_005887195.1 Pseudoalteromonas sp. S1650
GGGGGGGGTGGTGGGGGGGGGCGGGGGGCGGGGGGGGGTGGGGGGGTGGGGTGGGGGGGGGCGGGGGGGGGTGGGGGGGGGGGGGGCGGGGGGGGGGGGGGGGGGGGGGGGGGGGGGGGGGGGGGGGGGGGGGGGGGGGGGGGGGGGGGGGGGGGGGGGGGGGGGGGGGGGGGGGGGGGGGGGGGGGGGGGGGGGGGGGGGGGGGGGGGGGGGGGGGGGGGGGGGGGGGGGGGGGGGGGGGGGGGGGGGGGGGGGGGGGGGGGGGGGGGGGGG
>NZ_PNDF01000027.1:0-20419 GCF_005887195.1 Pseudoalteromonas sp. S1650
TAGCCCCTAGCCCCTAGCACCATTCCTACGCGATATAAAATCGCTGCTACAATCTTGCTAACTTGCTAACTTGCTAACTTGCTAACTTGCTAACTCGCAACTCAAACCTACGTCAAACGTAGGGCGATGAATTCGGCGAGTTTATCTACGGCGGTGCCGGGGTCGTCGGTGCGTTTAATTAAACTAATACCGATTTGACCAAGCTCGGGGAGGTCTTTGGTTTGTATTTGGTAATTAAGTTCATTCGGTACGGTGCTTTTTGCAAGCACTGTAATGCCTAAGCCTTCTTTTAACGCCGCAGTTAGGCCTGTTAAGTCGGCATTACTGTAGGCAATGCGGTATTTAATACCCGCACTTTGTAGCGCCTCGATTGCGCGGCGGCGATATATACATCCCTCAGGGGCGGTTACAAGCGTGACCACATCGTTCTGTGCAAGGTTTAAATCGCCCACCCATACTAGTTGGTCTTGCATAAAAATAGGGAACTTAGCTGACTCTAGCTCTTCGTTTAATGCCAGTACTAAATCGAATTGATCTTGGCGCGAGACCGACAATAAATGTTTACTCAAACGAGAACGCACTTCGAGCGATACGTCAGGGTATAGGGCCACGAAGTCACCAATGATCGACGGTAAAATACGTGCAGCAAATTCACTGGGGATCCCCAAGCGCACTTTACCGGTCACGTTTTCGCTGGTGAACTGCTGCAAAATGGCATCGTTTTGTTGCAGCATTTGCTTTGCTAATGGCATAAGCAATTCGCCATATTGATTAAGCACTTGGCGCTGGCCTTGCTTTTTAAACAGCTTATGGCCCAGCATGTCTTCAAGGCGCTTTATTTGTAAGCTCACAGCCGGTTGCGATAGCCCTAATAATTCACCCGCTTTGGCAAACCCGCCAACTTCAACAACAGTGACTAAAGTACGTAAACTATCGGTAGAAATGTTTTTCATTAAAAAATTCTATTTATAGGGCTGTATATATAAGCATTATTTATCAATTGATAAATAATTACAATTTGTTGTTGCTAGCACGGCGCAATATACTTCAGCCATTAATGATTGATAGGTGTCACATATGACTTTTACGCCAATAATGTTTGCTCGCCACAGCCAAGCTGAGACCCCAGCAGACAACGTGCTACAAGCTAATAGCGATACTGCCATTATGGATTTTAGTGGCACTGAAGCAATCCCATTTTTAACGGCTATTTTAGGTCTTGATATTAATAAGCTAACCGCCTGCGGTTTAGGCTTACGTAGTTCATTAGACGATGACCTAACAAGCAGCTACGCTTATGCCCTGTATTACTTTAACGAAACTGCATTTCGTTTTGTGCTAGGTAAAGATGCCAGCGTGCAATTACAGTCGCTTATTAGTGAGCAACAACTACGTTACGACATTGATTATGTAATGCGTGACGATTTAAGCGCACTAACCCTAAGTGGTGAGCAAGCGTTTGATGCCTTGGTCGACAGCTTTAAGCTAACGCCGGGGCTGCGTTTATCAGACATGCGCAGCTGCTATGGTGCACAAAGCGGTGAGGTATTTATTACCGCCATAGATAACCAAGCAACACAGCAATTTCAGCTGGTGGCGCGCCAAGCAGAACTTGATAAATGGCAAACGCACTTACAGCAGCTCGGCTTTGATTTAGCCTTAGCCAACGTTGCTTAAAAGATAAAATTTTTAAAACAGCTACGCACTTGGGTGTTTAGCTGTTTTTTAGTTACAAAATCGCAATTTGGGTGTGACAACTGTGCAACTAATGTATAATCGCCGCCCATGTTATTCCCCCTCATTAAATTGAGGCCACGCCCCACAACTTGTGGGTAAATTTAAAAGTGAAGGAATATTATGACTTCTAAAACAGTTTTACATGCTAAGCACCTTGGAGCTGGCGCAAAAATGGTTGATTTCCACGGCTGGGAAATGCCAATCAACTACGGCTCACAAATCGAAGAGCATAATGCGGTTCGCACAGATGCAGGTATGTTTGACGTATCTCACATGACTATTGTCGATATTCAAGGCGAGCAAGCACAAGCGTTCTTACGTAAGCTAGTTGCAAACGACGTTGCTAAGTTAACTGTACCGGGTAAAGCACTTTACACAGGTATGCTTAACGAAGAAGGCGGCGTAATCGACGACCTAATCATCTACTTCTTCTCAGAAACGAACTACCGTTTAGTAGTTAACTCAGCAACACGTGAAAAAGATTTAGCGCATTTAGCTAAAGTTTCGGCTGATTTCGCCGTAACGGTTACTGAGCGTCCTGAGTTTGCAATGATTGCCGTTCAAGGCCCTAACGCACGTGCTAAAACAGCAACAGTACTTAACGCAGAGCAACAAGCTGCTGTTGAAGGTATGAAGCCTTTCTTTGGTGTGCAAGCAGGTGATTTATTTATTGCGACAACAGGCTATACTGGCGAAGATGGTTATGAAATCGTAGTACCTAACGATCAAGCTGCTGATTTATGGCAACAACTTCTAGACGCAGGCGTAGCGCCAGCGGGTCTAGGTGCGCGTGATACGTTACGTCTTGAAGCGGGTATGAACCTTTACGGCCTAGATATGGACGAAAGTGTTTCTCCACTTGCTGCAAACATGGCGTGGACAATCGCATGGGAGCCAGAAGATCGTAAGTTTATCGGTCGTGAAGTATTAGAACAGCAACGCGCTGACAAGAGCACAGACAAACTAGTTGGTTTAGTGCTTGAAGAAAAAGGCGTATTGCGTAGCGGTTTAAAAGTCATCGTAGAAGGTGGTGAAGGGGTGATTACCTCTGGTACATTCTCACCAACCCTTGGTCACAGTGTTGCGCTAGCACGCGTTCCGCGTTCAACTGGCGAAACAGCCCAAGTAGAGATGCGTAAAAAACTGGTTAACGTTAAGGTTGTTAAACCTTGCTTTGTACGTAACGGCAAATCAGTTATCTAAACTATAAAAAATTTGGTGTTATCACCCAATATAAACCAAAGGAACAAAAAGATGAGCAATATCCCAAGCGAATTAAAATATGCTACTTCACACGAGTGGGTTCGCGACGAAGGTGACGGTACGTTTACTGTAGGTATCACTGAGCACGCACAAGAACTTCTTGGCGACATGGTATTCGTTGAATTACCAGAAGTTGGTGATGAAGTTGACGCGGGTGAAGACTGCGCAGTAGCTGAGTCTGTAAAAGCAGCATCAGACATCTACGCACCAATCGGCGGTGAAATCGTTGCAATCAACGAAGAGCTTGAAGATTCGCCTGAAACAGTAAATAACGACCCGTACACTGACGGTTGGTTATTCCGTATCAAAGCATCTGACACGTCAGAGCTTGATAACCTGTTAGACGCTGAAGGCTACGCTAACACAATCGACGAAGACTAATAAATTAGTCACGCCGACTAAAAGCCCCGTCTAGATCCCCAGCTAATTAAATGCGTAGCTTGGGTTTCACAGGGGCTTTTATGATTTTATAGCTTACTTTTCCATACGCTGTAAGTTACTGAATCAACCTGTTTTTAAGTTATTGCCAGTTACCCATTGGCAGTAACCACTTTTTTTTGGATCATAGGAATCTGGACAAATGTCAAACGCCAAATCTCTTGAACAATTAGAGCAAAAGCAAGATTTTATTCGCCGTCACATTGGGCCAAGCCCAGCGCAAGTAAGCGACATGCTGAGCGCTCTTGGAGTATCGAGTGTTGAAGAGCTGATCGGTCAAACGGTACCTGCAAGCATTCGCTTAGAGCAAGGTTTATCAATTGGCGAAAGCCGCACTGAAGTTGAAACACTAAGCTACTTAAAATCAGTAGCAAGCAAAAATAAAGTGTTCAAATCATACATCGGTCAAGGCTACCACCCAACTCACGTACCACACGTAATTTTACGTAACGTACTTGAGAACCCAGGCTGGTACACTGCGTATACACCATACCAACCAGAGATTGCACAAGGTCGTTTAGAATCATTATTAAACTTCCAGACTATGACCCTAGACCTAACTGGTCTTGATTTAGCAAGCGCGTCATTACTTGACGAGTCAACGGCTGCTGCAGAAGCAATGGGCCTTGCAAAGCGTGTTGCTAAAGCTAAAAAAGCTAACATCTTCTTCATTGCTGATGACGTACACACGCAAACTATCGACGTTGTTGCTACACGTGCAGACCAGTTTGGTTTTGAAGTTGTTGTTGGTCCTGCAAGCGAAGCGGCTAATCATGAGATTTTTGGTGCATTATTCCAATACCCATCAACAACCGGTGAAATCACTGAGGTAACTGACCTAATCGCACAAGTACAAGACAAAAAAGCAATTGCCTGTGTTGCTGCAGACATCATGAGCTTATTAATGCTCAAAGCACCAGGTAAACTAGGTGCAGACGTAGTACTTGGTTCAGCACAGCGTTTTGGTGTACCTATGGGTTACGGTGGTCCACACGCTGCATTCTTCGCAACACGCGACAAGTATAAGCGTTCACTACCAGGTCGTATTATCGGTGTTTCTAAAGACCGTTTAGGTAACGACGCACTACGTATGGCTATGCAAACACGTGAACAACACATTCGTCGTGAAAAAGCCAACTCAAACATCTGTACAGCGCAAGTATTACTAGCGAACATGGCAGCGTTCTACGCGGTTTACCACGGTCCACAAGGCCTTAAAACTATCGCTGAGCGTATCCACCGTTTTGCTGACATCTTAGCAGCAGGCTTAAAAGCGAAAGGTGTAAACCTTAAGCACGACACATGGTTCGATACACTGACTGTTGTTGCAGATAACAAAGACGAAATCGTTGCACGTGCAGTAGAGCACGGTGTTAACTTTGCGTCTAACCGCGCAGGTGAATACTCAATTTCTGTATCAGAAACAACAACTCGTGCAGACGTAGCTGAGTTATTCGACATCATCTTAGGTGAAGATCACGGCCTAAGCGTTGATGCACTTGCAAACGAAATCGAAGTAAATGGCAGCAACTCAATTCCTGCAAGTCTAGTACGCGATGACGAAATTTTAACGCACCCTAACTTCAACTCGTACCACAGCGAGACTGAAATGTTGCGTTACATCAAGCGCCTAGAGAACAAAGACTTAGCGCTTAACCACTCAATGATCTCATTAGGTTCATGTACAATGAAGCTTAATGCGACAGCTGAGATGATCCCAATCACTTGGCCTGAGTTTGCAAATTTACACCCATTCTGCCCACTTGATCAGGCAGCGGGTTACCAAATCATGATGACAGAGTTACATGATTGGTTAGTAAACATCACAGGTTACGATGCAGTTTCACTACAACCAAACTCAGGTGCACAAGGTGAATACGCAGGCTTAATCGCGATTCGTAAATACCATGAGTCACGCGGTGAAGGTCACCGTAACGTATGTTTGATCCCAAGTTCAGCGCACGGTACAAACCCAGCGTCTGCACAAATGGCAAGCATGAAAATCGTGGTTGTTGACTGTGATAAAAACGGTAACGTTGATATGGCAGACCTTAAAGCGAAAGCCGAAGAGGTATCTGAAAACCTATCTTGTATCATGATCACATACCCATCTACACACGGTGTTTACGAAGAAACAATTCGTGAAATCTGTGACATCGTGCACCAGCACGGCGGTCAAGTGTACATGGACGGCGCAAACATGAACGCGCAAGTAGGTGTTACAAGCCCAGGTTCAATCGGTTCTGACGTATCGCACCTTAACCTACACAAAACATTCTGTATTCCACACGGTGGTGGTGGTCCAGGTGTTGGCCCTATCGGTGTTAAATCTCACCTAGCGCCATTTATGCCTAACCACAGCGTAATTAATGTTGCTGGCACAAACATCGGTAACGGTGCGGTTTCTGCTGCTCCTTACGGCTCAGCAGCTATTTTACCAATCTCGTGGGCATACATTGCTATGATGGGCTCTGAAGGCTTAAAACAAGCAACAGAAATGGCTATCGTGAACGCTAACTACTTATCTGAGAAGCTAAGCGAGCACTACCCAATTTTATACCGTGGCCGTAACAACCGTGTTGCACACGAGTGTATTGTTGACCTACGCCCAATCAAAGAGCAAACAGGCGTAACAGAAATGGACGTAGCTAAACGTCTACAAGACTATGGTTTCCATTCACCAACTATGTCATTCCCAGTAGCTGGCACACTAATGATTGAGCCAACTGAGTCTGAGTCTAAAGTTGAGATCGACCGTTTCATCGAAGCAATGGTGTCAATCAAGTCAGAAATCGACCGTATCGCATCTGGCGAATGGTCAATTGAAAACAACCCGCTAGTGTTTGCACCGCACACACAAGCAGACGTACTAGGCAATGAGTGGGACCGTGCATACGACCGTTTCTACGCAGCATTCCCAGTACCAAGCGTAGCAAAAGACAAATTCTGGCCTACAGTAACCCGTATCGATGACGTATACGGCGACCGTAACCTAGTTTGTTCATGCCCTGCGGTTGAGACATATCGTGACTAAGGTTTGATTAAATTCAAATGCCAAAAAGCCGTTGCAGCAATGCAACGGCTTTTTTGTTGGAAAACAGCTATCAGCTGACAGATTAAAACAATAGAGCTTAAAGCTTTAAGCTATAAGTTTGAAGTTAGAATTTGCCTGCACATGGTTGTGGTTAACCGCGAAACAGTAGGCGTGAAATTTATTTCGCTCGAGTAAGTAAGATAAAAGTCAAAAAGCAAGTTCTTACTCTTTGTGCTTAACTGTACCAATGGATTAACTAATCCGTTGGTACAGTTGAGTTAAATTAATAAGGAAATGGTATGAAAAAGGGTTTTGAAATAGCAGCAGACCTGACCGAAGCCGCATTTAAAAGTCAATTACTGACAGGCATAGCTAAAGATATACCTTATGTAAGTACGTTGATTAAAGTATGGAATTTAAGTGATTCTATTCGAGATAGAATGTTTGCATCTAAAATAATGCGTTTTTTTGAAGCTATCGATGAAGTTAGTAAAAAGGAAAAAGATGAATTATCGAGAAAAATAAAATACTTAAACCAAGATGATTTGGAAAGAGTTACAGACAAAATATTATTCTGTATTGAATCCATAACGGATATTGATAAGTCTGAATTCATAGCAAACTTCTTTATTGCATACATATATGAAAAAATATCAGAACGGGAGCTTAGGCAGTGTATTGATATAGTTCAAACTTCCTTTTTAGATGATTTAAAATTGTATGTCGAAACATGTATTGGTACTTATGCCAATGAGGAAGATTTGAATTATCAAAAAATAGATGGGTTAATAAGCACTCCACTCTTTACTAATTTTAGAGATGATAGACTTTTACAAAGAACTAATGATACCGATAATATTGGTAAACATTTGTATAAAGAAACGTTTATAGGTATGCAGTTCAGAATAGCGTTTAATTTTGGAAAAGATAGAAGAGAGGTTGAAAATTCTTAAGTGTTGTTACTCAACTAAGGTGAGTAAAAAAGAATGTTTTCGAGGGCCTTTTTTTTTTACATCCTAATAAAAACATAGGGTCAGGTTTTTCTTTTTACCTAACCCCTTTACCAACCCACAACCAACACTTTGCTGTTAGCACCTAGCACTGTAGGCGTGAAATTTATTTCGCGCGAACCCATTAAAAAACAACTTCGGAAGAATATTTGTATTTATATGGGTACAAACATCAAATAACCTGTATTATGCATGCTTTGTTGTTGGGTGGTGAAACCTCTTACTTAACCACCTGATTATGTTGTTGAAAATTTAAGGTGAAAGAATGTTAAAAGGGAACTTTGTGCGCATTAAAAGGGCTTTGGCCTGTTTGCTTGTGTTAAATCTTGGGGTTGCTGGTGCTTCGGCTAATGACGATACACCAATAGAGGCCGTGGTTGCAGATGCTAATTTCTTAACGTGTTTACAAGAAAGTGGCTATAAAACTGTGGGTGAGGTGACAAAAATACATTGCAGAGATCGCGGTATTACCTCAGCCAAAGGGCTTGAGCATTTTAGTAACTTAACAAAACTCATCCTCAGTAATGAAGGGGATAGCTTCATAGTTGGTGAAATTGGTGGCATTACAAGTAGACCTGCCGATAAGAAAGTGCCAAACCAGCTGACCGAAATCGACATAAGCCACAACAGCCAGCTTTTCCATGTTAATTTAAGCCAAAATAGCCTTACGAGTATTGATGTAAGTAACAACGAAGAGTTAGAGACTTTAATGCTGAGTGGTAATAAGCTTTCAAAGCTTGATGTAAGCACTAACAGTAAACTTACATGGCTTGATCTTAATGATAATAAGCTGACAGGTGAATTGACGCTTGTTAATTCTGAACTATATCAACTTAACCTGTCGGGCAATAAGCTCACAAAAGTAAATATACCGAGTGGTATTCGTAACCTTGAGCTTGCAAATAATCAGTTAAAAAACATAGATTTAAGCAAGTTCAAGATGCTCAGCGAACTAAACCTAGATGCCAACCAGCTTAGCGCTTTAGACATAAGCCATAATAAAAAGTTAACTGCACTTTACGCCAGTAATAATCGCTTAAGCACTATCGATTTAACAGCAAACCCCATGCTCCAAGTGCTCTTTTTGTCGAATAACAAATTAAAAAACATTGATTTACGTGAACATGCAAATTTAGTAGATATCAGCCTTTTTAATAACCCACTACAAAAGGTAGATGTTAGCAAAAGCTATAATTTAGAGCTGTTAGAACTCGACAGCCGTGTTGAGTGCATAGGCATAGGTTGTGCAACAAGGTTTGAAGGGTATTAATAACAGCGTGTTGGGCAGAGCACAGCGAAACTCGATAAGTTAGCGAGGGGAAAGGGGAAAGGAGCTATCAGCTTTCAGCCGTCACCTATCAGATTAAAACAAAAGAGCTTTAAGCCATAAGGTTTAGGTTAGATTGTGCCTGTACATTGCTATGGCTAATCCCGATACCGTAGGTGTGAAATATATTTCGCGCGAAATAAATTTCACGCCTACGGATGAGCATTCTAATTTAAGTATGTGTAGGCACAATCTAATCTGACTTCTAACGACTGATATCTATTATCTCCTTCCTCGTCTCTCGCACCTATTAAATTTTTTTATCCCTCCATAATTCATCCATTATTGTGATTTACCCTTTGAAATATGAACCTTTTGTACCCCAATTTGGGTGGGTTAAAGCTTAACCATTTCGAAAATAAGTCTGTCGGACTTTGAGTAGAAGTATGAGTTTTATTAATTAATAGTTTGTCGAAATTACAATCAATAATTAGGAATCGTGATATGAATCAGTGTAAAAGGATTAGTGCTGTGTTGGCTTTATCCCTACTTTCAATAGTTGGGTGTTCTGATGATGACTCTACCGAACAAGAAGCTGTTGCTAATGTAGCGTTGAAATCTATGAGCCCAGTCTCTGATGACGTTTATCAACCAGGACAACAGATCACTGTTGATTTCAGTACCGAAACAACCTTATTAACGAATGAACATGTTGGTGTTTCATTTATTTTAATTGAAAAAAGTAAAGTGGCTGAGCTCGAAACTGAAGATGAGCCAGATGGCTACGATTTGGGTGAGTTTTATATTGAGCAGTTACAAGAAGGCGAGCAAAATCATACGGCAACACTAATTTTGCCAAATGAAGATCTCGCTGCGGGTGAATTTGTCATTGCCGCTTTTGTTGACACAAGTGGTGTGATCTCAAGTGAAGTTGATGTTACAGATAATAAATCCCGTGGCATTGAGTCTGGTGACGAAACAACCTACAGCTCAGTAACCATTAGCGATGGTCATTACCATGATTTTGTTTTAGATAAACTTAAAGTAGGCGACGGCTTTGCTATTTTTCCTGGCCCGGGTAAAAGAGATACCACAGGTACTGGTGAACCAACACAGAAAGTACCTGATTTAATAGGTTTTATTAATGCCACCAAATTTGGTAATTCAGTCAACGAGGCTGACATCAGTGCAACGATAACCATCGGCGAAACGACTTATCATGCTCACTTATGGAATGAGCAAGCGCAATCTTATATGGAGACTATGCGTATTAAGTTTCCTGATCATGAGCAATCTCATTACTTTCCTTGGGATGTTGCAGTAAATGGCGTATTGCTAAAAGCGATACACGATGATTTTGATCACGATGGTGGTGAAAACAGTTTTAGCATGACATTTACCTTCCACGACAACTCTGATGAAATTGAAGCTCACAGTGACAATAATAGTATTACCGTTGAAGTACCTTATGCACTTTATCATGATGAAGTGAGTACTGCAGAATCGGTAGAGCTAAATAGTAATAAAACAACAATAGCGTCAGCATCAGCGATGCAGACTACAGCTTCATCAGCAACAACGTTAGCCAAAGTTGGCAGTTGGAGTGCTACCTATGGTGACAGTGACGCTGTGGCAATCAGCCCTTCTTTTTATAGCTATATGAATGTTTCTTCTAGTAATGGTGGTTCAGCCGAGGGGCTAGTAGAAGCAGATTTAGATCTTTACCTCTTTGATAAATCAGCGAGTTTGGTTAGTGCCAGTGCTGAAGCGAGTGCAAATGTAAGTGATGGTGAGATTACTTATGCAGCAAACTTTAGTGTGCTGGGTGACACATTAATTGACGAGGGCGACACGTTAACGGCCTTAGACAAGTCTTTAGGATATAGCTGGAGCGAAGAGCAAAAAGTGGTTGAAACGACGTTCACCATTGTAATTGTTCCGGTGACCGTTGAGGCTGGTGTCAGTGGCAGCTTGGATTTAGGGGTTGGTTTAGCTTACAGCAATAGCCGAATTGACTTAGGGGGAGATATTGTTACTGCCAGCATGGATGCGTATGCCACTGCAGAAATAAACTTAGGTATTGCAAGTGGCGGTGTTGGTATAGACTTTTTGATTATTGCAGATACATTTAATGCCACACTTTATGCAGATTTAGCTAAAGCTATCACTGATTCTAAAATCACCTTAGGGATTGATGTAACGAATGATATTGAGGCTATTTCCGGCGAATTTTATGTTTATGTGAAATACCCTAAATACAAGTGGTGTTGCACGGTTAAGACAAAAACCAAAACTCAAACTATCTACGATACTAGTACCTTGTACGATAAAAGCTGGACAATTTTAGACGAATCAGCAACCTTAAATTATTAGTATGAAGGCATAGGTATAATGCGTTTAATTAAACTGAGTTTATTATTTGGCACTTTATTAGGCTATGCTTCGGCTGCTTATGCAGTGCCTCATTGTACTGTTTGGGGTGAACTTCAATCAAAAGCTGATACGAATATTGTTTCGATGAATAGCCCCTCAAAAAGCCAGTTTGACTTGCAAGGGCGGTTAATTTATCGGCCTTTGTTAGTTGCAGAAAAATTTCACTGGTTGGGTTTTGAGCTATACCAAGCTCAAGCAAAGTTGAATAAAACAGTGAGTACCAGCAATGAGTATGCTGTCCCTTTTGCTGTGAAAGTTAGCAATAACTCAGGTGAAGTTTTAGATTATCGGTTTAACGCTAAATTAAAAGCGGCTGATCAACAAAAGCTGATTGCTTTATACCGTGCCTTTCACCGTGCAAAACCCCCTGAAAATTTACAGGGGGATAAGTATTGGGTTAAAGAGCGAGATGATATCGGTCAGTACAAATCACTCTACACAGTGTTAGCTGATAATAAACTAAAGCGAAATAAACTCAGTTACTTAGAACCAACTGACACTAGGCAAAGTACTAACGCTGCGAAAAAGCTAATGCAGTTGGAAACGGCGAACATTATTAGTGATGAGTTTATCTTTGAAAACGATAAGTGCTGGTTAACAAAAACCCTCGGAAATAGTCATATTCAAGTCAGTAGTAGTGATGGAAATATGAATATTGAAGTACTGCAAACGTTAAGTTTAAATCGTTCAAATCAATCGATACCCGATGATGCAAGGTTACTACAATTACCCGAAGACCCTAATCAATGGAAAAATTTAAGCACAGATTGGGTTTACCCTAAAGCGCCGCCTCAACCATTAAAAAATACTGAAGCGTTTATCACTGCTTTAAAAAGTATGGATTGGCTAGAGGGAGACCGAAAAACGCTTTTGCAATTTCTTTATGATAACGATCAGTATTTGCTGAGCTTAAAAGAGCTTATATCAACTAAATCAATTGCAGATCCTTTGGAAAGTAAATTGTTTATGTACCTAGGTAAGCATGACTCAGTTAATTCAAAACAATTACTGACAGAGGTATTTGTTGAGCCTGGTTTATTTTCACCAAATCAGCGCTTTAGAAGTTTAATGGCACTAAAATACAGTGAAAAGCCGTTAACTGACTTACAGGTTGAGGCGATTTTTGAGTATTCAATGTCATATGGTCTTGATGAAGAAAATTCTAAGCTGGCTCACAGTGCTTTAATGGTAATGGGGGCGATTGCAAAAAATCAGCAGGGCAGTGAGTTTTCAACTCAGTTAACCCAAAAATTAGCTGATTCTTTGAGCTCTAGTGCAACGGAGCAAAAAGCATCAGCCCTAATCACCGCTCTGGGTAATAGTGGAGACTATGATCATCAACAGCTTATTGGTGATTATTTAGCTGGCGACAGTGCAAGATTACGCCTAAATGCGGCAGAGGCTCTGGCAAAAATGCCAAGTAAAACCAGTTTGAATTACTTGAGTAATCAACTAAATCAAGAAACTGATAGTAAAGCGCAAGGGGCGATATTAAAGGCAATGGGTAATAATGAGTTAGACGCAGAACAAGTCGATAGTATTTATGCCTTTGCTGACGCTAGTAACCCGAAAGATATTCGCAGTGCCGCTATATCGGCGTTAAGTCAACAAGCGAAGTCAAAACCAGAGGTGAAAAGCCGTTTAAAAGCACTGGTTAAGACGGAAACTAATCAAAAGAACCTGCGCCAATTGATGAAAGCGCTGTATGGTTCGTAAAAGCATAAGCTAGCAAGTTGGTAGGTTGGGTAGAGCGGAGCGAAACCCAACAAGTTAGCGAGATACAAGGGGAAAGGGTAAAGGAGCTATCAGCTTTCAGCCGTCAGCTATCAGATTGAAAAGTTAGCGAGATGCGAGTTGTAGGAGGCGTTTTAACGCCGAAAAAGAGATACCAGTCGTCAGAAGTTAGATTGGATTATGCCTGCGCATAGTTAAATTGAAATGCTCATCCGTAGGCGTGAAATTTATTTCGCGCGATGAGCATAAGATCTATCAGATTGAAAAGTTAGCGAGTTAGAAAGAGTAAAGGGGAAAGTTTGCGAGATGCGAGTTGTAGGAGGCGTTTTAACGCCGAAAAAAGTCATAGGGGAGGCGCAACTAACACTACGCTGTTAGCACCTAGCACCATTCCTACGCGATATAAAATCGTTGCTACCATCTCGCTAACTCAAACTCACTTGTTTTACGTACGTATCGGTTTGCAAACCAAAGTGGCCGAGAACGTAGGTGTAGGTGGCATTTTCATTCCATAATCTGCTGCTGTGAATGCCGTACACATAACAAGTTGTTCCTAGCACTAATTCGGGTTTAACACTAGGGAGAGGTTATGATCTGGGAGATAAATCTGCTAGCCTTATTTCAGCCCAACTTGTAAAAGCAGGTATTAATTTAATAGAAGCAAACCTATTAGCTTCAGCTTCAAGGCTTAAAGGAAGGGCGGCAGAGCTTTTTATAATTAAGAACGATTTATTGGACTATGAAATTAGTCCAAATGTACAGCTATCTTTATTTAATATCGCATATGCAGAGAAAGAAAAAGTTGTTTTGCGAATATGCCAAAAAGCAGATACTGTCGCTGCATATGGAGCTGTTGATTGGGGTCAATTACCAAGTTCTTTATTGGAACTTTTTGTTGATTTAACTTATCGAGGCGACTATTCGGGAGCCACAAGAAAGTTCTTACAAAAACCACTCGCGCAAGGAGATATTAAAGCTTTGAAGCTTATATTCAGTGATCGCTCTAAGTGGAGTTCAGTGCCTTATCAGAGGTTTGCTATGAGAAGTAAGTTCGCAAGTACTTTATCGGTAAAACAATCGACAATGCAGGTTTCTCCATGAATTTTAAAACAATGGCACTATCCCTTTCTATTTTTACCAGTTTCGCTTGTTCTCAGGAATCGAGTTTAGAGAAGGTTGACAATATCCAGCCGATTCAGGTAATCAAAGGTCAGTTAAAAAATGAGACTGTTACTTATTTGCGCTATAACACTGAGGTTCAACCTTGTATTACACTAAAATTGGACAGAATGGATAAACAAAAGCAGTTATGTATTTTTACCGATCAACAAGGGAATGCGGTTGATGTTAGGACTGATGTTGTTGGAGTCGACTATTTGACCCCCGCCTTTTCTGAAAGTTCTTTCACAGTGACTTTAGATCTATTTAGTTATTACTTAGATTGCCAAATTACCTTTATAAATAAATCAGTAAAAGATCCTGTGTGTAAATTTAGAGATATGGATTAAAAAAAGATTTATAAATAAAAGTAAAATATCTAGGGCTTTTCTAGCTAATGATTAGCCTTAAAATCTACCTAGTATTGCAATTCTACATATTCAACTAGCACATTTTGCTAGTAAAAATCTAATAATTTGTACTTAAAAAACACACAAAAGTTAAATTAATGTAAATTAAATCTTGCTTTCGTACCTGTTTGGTCTATGTTTTTGGTCGGAGGTCACTCCTCCAACCTGATAGATAAAATGACAATCAACAGGAACACACATGAAAATAAAAACACTCTCACTAGTGCCAGCTTTAATGTTGGCAGCGGGTATTAGCCACAGTGCTTTTGCTGCTCAAGGAGTCGCATTTGTGCACGGTACAGGCCAGCAAAGCGATGCGTATAATGACTATTGGACAGGCAGCTTTGTCGACACAGTTCGCCAAGGTTTGCCAAATAGTAGTAATTACACGGTCATTAATTGTGACTTTGATCAATACATGTGGGCAGACGCGGCATCTGGCTGTTTAGCTGGGCAGCTCACTACATTTATCAATAATAAAAACATCACAGATTTAACTCTGATCACTCACTCTAACGGTGGCAATGTGGTGCGTTGGATTTTATCTAACCCAACATGGGATAGCCGTTATCCAAATATTATTAGCAAAGTCACGCGTACCATTGCTCTGGCTCCTTCAAGTGGTGGCACGCCGTTGGCTGATGCGGTTATTGCGGGTAATTCGTTTGAGCAAAGCTTGGGTTGGCTTTTAGGTTACGGCAGCGATGCAGTAAAACAACAGCAAGTATCCTGGATGGAATCGTATAACGCACAGTGGCTGTATGGCACACCGAACCGCCCAAGTTTACCGTCTCGATTCGAAACCGTGGTGGGCAGTGATGTTGAATCAGCGGTATGGGATAGCGACAGCTATTGTGGCGGTTATCAAAATCAAGTGGGCCTTGAAGTAACGCAAAACTGGTTAGACAGCTGTTCAGATGGCTTTTTAAATTGCAGTTCTCAGTCGTTAGCTGGGGTGGTGTGGTTTACCGATAAATCACGAACCCAAGGTGGTGAGCCTTTAAGTCATCAGCAAAGTCGACGTAACTGTTTTGGCTTGCCAAACATGCTTAAAAACCGAATTTAGGAGCCCGCTATGATTAATAAGTTAACCACAATTGCAGCTGCAATAGTGCTTGTAAGCACAGCCGCAAATGCTAATGAGCAAACGGTTTATCAATTCCCTCAAGTTCAACCAGCATCAAGCGCTCAACTACAAACACTTGAAAAAGATAGTGTTGAATATTGGCAGAAAGTTTCGGGTAAAGAGCTTAAGCGTGGTGTGCCTGTCTTTGTAAACCAAGCTGATAACTTTATTCGCATTGCACCAAAAGCACGCTTTGATAGTGGCGAAGTATTTAAGCCTCATGGCTTACAGCTAGATAAACTGTCGGTGCGAGATGACAGCTTTAGACAAATGCCAATGCAAGCCATGGTTGCACGTGAGCAAATGGAAAATGCAGGATTTAGCGATGGTAGTGTTGGGCTAAAGCTAGGTCAGGTAAATGGCAAAGCAATGTTAAGAACAAGCCAAGCCCTTAACGACGACGACACCTACTTGCTGCACGTGATTGAAAAAGGCTCGAGCAATGCTTTACATGCGAAATCGCAGTTTAAAGTTAAAGATCAGCAACAACGTGTTGCTATGCAGCTAAGTATGGGTAAAAAGCGCTTTAAAGATAGTGATGTGAAGTTAACGCTTTCAAGCCCTGATGGCGAAAAGCTAGATGTACGTTACGAAAATGGTGAAGCAGTATTTAATTACCCGCTTGAAACTTTGGGTGCCGCAAATGGTTACTATGAGCTTGAGGCCAGTGTAGACACTAAAGTGAATGGCCAAACGGTAAAACGCTCTATAAAAATGCCGTTTGTACATAGTTCACAAACCATCAGTATGGATAAAGCCAAAGTAACTGCGCTTGGCAATAACAAATACCAAGCTAAAGTACCGGTGCAAGTGACCGACTCAGGCCGCTATGCTATTCGTGCAACCTTAACTGGCAAAGGTAATAAAGGTGAGCGCATCAAACTGGCAACGGTTGAAGTAGCAAAACAGATTGATAGCTATGATAGTTTCACCATGCCTTTTGTGGTCACTCAAGCAGCCAAAGCCCCGTTCGAGCTGGTGGATATTGAGCTTACCGACCAAACGCGAATGTTAAAGTTTGCGGGGGAGTAAAGGATAGCTCTTATTGTATGTTGGGTGGAGCTGAGCGAAGCCCAACAAGTTAGTGAGTTGCTAGAGGAAGGAGCTATCAGCTTTCAGCCGTCAGCTATCAGATTTTAAATACCCAAGTTAGCGAGTTTCGAGGGGCGAGATACGAGACGTTTCAACGCAGAACTGGTAGCAGCGGGTTTACCCCGCGTAATTTACAGTTTTTCTCTACACAGCGCGAATCGTCTTGGTGTTCTCTGTGGTTCAATTCGTTTTTCACAAAGAGAAAAGAATGAGAAGTAAATGAGATAGACCAAAAGAGTATTTTGTTTTTTCCTTTTAAGCGCAGCGTCTCTTATCCTCTTTGTGAATATTATTTTTAAATGCTGTTTTTCTCTGTGTAGCGCGAAGTGCCTCGGTGCTCTCTGTGGTTCATATACTTTGAAAATAAAAATATGCTCAATGTGAATTAGAACTCAAACAAATATCTGTTTAATAGGTTGTTTTTGTGTTTATTATAGAAATTAAACAATAATAAAGTTTGAGCTTTATGCTCACCAAGGACGGTTATGCCAGATATGTATTTTGGAATACTCGCCAATTTAGGCGTGGTTCTGTTACTCGTTTTAATTTTAAAAGCATTCAGTAAAGTAACTATAAACTTAACTTGGCTGCTTGCTACTCTGTTAATTCTATTTTGTTATTTCTTAGCTTTATTCAAAGGTAAAGAGTTCATTTCCTTAGATTTACTTTTTACAGATCTCAAATGGAATTGGTCAGGTAAAATTGTCGCTATTACACTTTGGGCTTTGGTATTGGCTTTATTAGCAGCTTTTAAAAGTGACTTTAAAATCAAGGACGCAGGTTTTACTCTTAGACAAAATGAAGGCTCTATTAAGCCTGCACTCGTTGTTTTAACCCTGTTTGTTGCGTTGCAGATTATTGTAACGCTTAGCCTTGGTAACGGACCAAATTTCGATTTTGAAACGCTACTCTATCAAGCTCTTATTCCTGGGTTAGATGAAGAACCAATGTTTAGAGGAGTTTTATTATTTTGTTTTTCGTTGGCTGTTGTTTCATCGCGCATTAACTTTTTTGGCTCGCCAATAAACATTGCAGGGTTACTTTTGGTTTTATTATTTGGTCTAGTTCATGGGGTTATGCATATAGATGGTGAGTGGCATTTGTCTGCATTCAGAATCGTATTAACTGGGAGTTATGGATTTATTTTGCTGTGGTTAAGAGAGCGTACTGGTAGCCTTGTTTTTCCAATTGTAGCGCACAATATGGTTAACTTTGTTGGGCAGTTAGTTTAGTACATGAAGGTAAAGTAAATATACTATCAAGTACATAGGTTGGCTTAATAGGAAAGTAATGGCAAAATTGTGTTTTAAAAATGGAAACTTAAATAATGGATTATAATCAGCCACTTTCGAAGCACTCCCTAGATTTAAACCTGAGCGACCGAGTTTGGTTTAGATATTCAACTTTCTATGAAAAGACAGTTTTACAAGCAGACTCTAATACAAAACTAACGTCGCTACCGGGCCTAGCTGTGCTGTCGGGCGGAGCTGAATTTTTATTTTTCTTTATGACTATCGCTATTGCTGTAATGAGCCTAGTGCTTCAAGAAACGATGCAGCCGATACCTGCTTTTGTAACTTGTGTGAGTTGTTATCTTTGTGTATTTGTTATCAAGCGAATTGTGATTTATAACAAATTTGGATTTGGTCGTAAGTGGGTTATGAGTATATCTAAAGACTCACTCGAAATAGATAGGTTAGCAATAGAGGGTAAAGCTTCAAAAGTTATGCAAATCGCTAAGGACGATATCCAAGAAATCATTTTTAATTATACTTTTCACGGTAGAAGTGGTCATATTGTGAACGAAAAAACGGCCAATTTACACGCTTGTGAAATTCATCAAAAAAGTGGCGATGTTGTTACGCTAGATAGTATGCGAGTAGGTCTTTTTGATGTGCTGTACCTTTTAAAATTCCACGAATACCCGCTACTATTCAGAAGTACAACTTCAAGCGGTGCAGGTAATATAGTTATTTTGATTATGCGGTTAATTTCTCTTTCTGCGATCATATCGGCTCTTGTCATGTTGGCATTTAATTTAAAGTCATAATGGTGAGTTATTTGTATGGCTATTAGCTGGTAGGTTGGTTAGAGCGGGGTGAAACTCAACGTTTGGAGCCATCAGCTTTCAGCCGTCAGCTATCAGATTGAAAAGTTAGCGAGATGCGAGGTGTAGGAGGCGTTAGAAGATATTAGATATCAGTCGTTAGAAGTCAGATTAAAACAAAAGAGCTTTAAGCTATAAGTCAGATCAGCCTGCACGCAGTTTCAGTGAAATGCATACCCGTAGGCGTGAAATTTATTTCGCGCGATGCTTATCTAAACCACAGCAGCAAGATGTAGGTCGGGCTTTAGCCCGTCAATGTTAGCGATTATGTGTCGCCATAAATGACGACTACAGTGCTTGATTCATTAGCTCGTAGGTTGGTTAGAGCGGGGTGAAACTCAACGTTTGGAGCCATCAGCTTTCAGCCGTCAGCTATCAGATTGAAAAGTTAGCGAGATGCGAGGTGTAGGAGGCGTTTTAACGCTGAACAGGTAGCAGCGGATTTACCCCGCGTAATTTACAGTTTTCTCTGTGGTTCAATATTTTTTGCACAAAGAGAAGACAATGAGAAGTGAATGAGTAACCCAACAAAACCATCAATTTTTTAATAATTCCTCTTAAGCGCAGCGTCTCTTTTCCTCTTTGTGAGTATTCAGTGGATTACGCGATATAAAATCGCCGCTACACTCTTGCTAATCCGCAACTCGTGCCCCTAGACCCTTTCACATGTATTCTTTTACAATGCATAAAATGACTTTTTTTAGAGAATGCGTTGAACTACTTGGCTCACCTTTATTTAGCACAACCGACGGCTGATTCACATTTTGGTAATTTGCTGGGGGACTTTGGTGGGCGTCGGTATTCTGCGCAGTTACCCAATACGGTTAAAAATGGACTTGAAAATCATTATCTGGTTGATAGGTTTACTGACTCACATCCCCTTGTAAAAGAGGCTAAGCAGTACTTTTCGCCAGCACGTAAACGCTTTGCAAGTGTCGCCATTGATGTAGCGTTCGATCACTTTCTAATTCAGCATTGGCAGCGGTTTAATGACCAACCATTAGCTGAATTCAAACAGCACAGTTATGGGCTTTTAAATGCTAGGCAAGCCATGATGCCTTCGCGTATGCAGCAAGTTGTGACTAGTATGACCAACAATGATTGGTTTAAAGAATATGAAACACTCGATGGGGTCGGCCTTGCCCTTGATAACATCGCCAAGCGTATTCGCTTTGCTAATAACTTTGCAGGAGCCGCTGACGATATAGCCCGCCACTACCAACAATTAGACGCGGTATTTTTAACGTTTTTCCCTGAGCTGGTTGAGCATGTGAAGCAAATGGGTGTGGAAAAGCAAAAGCTTTAAGCTGGTAGGTTGGGTAGAACGGAGTGAAACCCAACAAGTTATCGAGTTAAAGGGAAAGATACGAGTTTCGAGGGACGAGATGCGAGTTATAGGAGGCGTTTTAACGCCGAAAAAAGTCGATTGGATAGGGAACCCCTTTTTACGAATCCAAAACCAATACTATGCTGCTAGCACCTAGCACCTAGCACCTAGCACCTAGCACCTAGCACCTAGCACCTAGCACCTAGTACCCTTGCACATATAGTATGAACAGTCGCCCTAACATAAATACAGGTCCCTGATGATTTCCAAGAAATAATTAAAT
>NZ_PNDF01000267.1:0-329 GCF_005887195.1 Pseudoalteromonas sp. S1650
ACTAAGGAAATGGGCAGCTAGTGATACCTTAAGTTAGAGTTATCAGCAGAGCCCATGTTAGAGAAGCGTATGATAGGCGTGAGAGTTTATGTCCTGCTAGCACCTATAGATTATGTGAAATTGGGAAAGCGATAATACAGAAAAATAATATACTCAGTAGTAAGCCAAATATTACTTTAATTATATCAACGAGGACCGGGAGGCAAAGACTTAAGCTTTCAAATTTATCTTTAAAATTAGTTCCTTTAAATTCAAAAGACGTGTAATTCAAAAAGCATATTGTAAGATAAAAGAAGAATATTAGGGCAGAAATAAAAAAATCTATACGC
>NZ_PNDF01000268.1:0-335 GCF_005887195.1 Pseudoalteromonas sp. S1650
GGCGAGTCGGACGATGGCCGACAAGGCCACTAGCTGCCTGAGGTATTAGACCTCCATCCCCAGACAACACCGTTCCAGTGGCTAATCTTAGTTTTATTGCCCGGTTCTATATGACCATAGATGCAGAGTTAGCTGCATTGTCAGTTTTGCCACAGTTCCCGCACACAAATAGCTATTGTGATATACGGTTGTCGCGGTGAGTGAGATCGCATTTAGCGCACTCCTGACTGGTATGCGGGGCGGATATTTTGAAGACGGATTTTCGTTCTTGGAAGGCGTAGTATTTGGTGTAAATGACTATGTTGATCCAGACAACCTTTAAAATATACTTTTTT
>NZ_PNDF01000269.1:0-221 GCF_005887195.1 Pseudoalteromonas sp. S1650
TTTAGGCTTCTTTTTACAGATGATTAAAGTGACCCAACACTAGGGTCACTCATTTTTAATTAATCGTTAACGAATTTACGTATTACTATCTACGGCGATATAGCAGAATTAAAAAACACGGTATAAGAACAAGAGTAAACACCGTGGCAAATGATAAACCACCCGCACCGGCTGTGGCCAATTGCCCCCCCCCCTGAGTAGATGGCGCCCCAAAATCAATG
>NZ_PNDF01000270.1:0-259 GCF_005887195.1 Pseudoalteromonas sp. S1650
CGCGCAGCAAGCGCCTGTGTTATCGGTCAATCCACCTTAAGTAGTGCAATTCAAAACTTAGAAGAAACCTTAGGGTGCCAACTGATTGAGCGTGTAAACCGCCGCCTAATGTGTACCGCAATTGGTGAAGAGGATCGCGAAAAACCACGTCAGATTCTAGAGGACACCCTTCGCCTAACAGAGCTGACAACGAGGTCTTTAACGCCTTTGAGTGG
Source organism: Pseudoalteromonas sp. S1650 (assembly GCF_005887195.1). Classification (NCBI taxonomy): domain Bacteria; kingdom Pseudomonadati; phylum Pseudomonadota; class Gammaproteobacteria; order Alteromonadales; family Pseudoalteromonadaceae; genus Pseudoalteromonas; species Pseudoalteromonas sp. S1650. Next base: position 216 of record NZ_PNDF01000270.1, read on the forward strand.
CACTCTCACGCTTGGTGTGAACCCGACGAGTGCCAGCTTTATTG
>NZ_PNDF01000271.1:0-226 GCF_005887195.1 Pseudoalteromonas sp. S1650
TTATCTTGAAACAATGATATTAATACGCTGCTATTAGCACTAAATCCGCTATTAAATAACATGGCGCATTCGTAGCCTTATAACTCGCATAACAGCTGCTCAATAAGTTCTTATCGTGTATTATAACCATTAACTAATGATGAAATGTGGCAACCTAGTAGCTGCACTTGTATATCAATAAAATCCTCCGAAAAGCCAAGGTAGTCCTTACTGGCAAAATTTAAAT
>NZ_PNDF01000272.1:0-272 GCF_005887195.1 Pseudoalteromonas sp. S1650
TCAAACGCGAAACTAAATCCGTTAGGTTGAGATGTACAATTTCAGGTAATAAATCAGCTGTCACAACAAGATATTTGACCGGCTCATTAAAGAGATTGAAAAAGTGAAATAATAATTTCTCCCATGAATCGTTGCCTGCTACCAAGTGCACGTCATCAATACATAACACGTCAAGGTTTTCGAGCCCTTCAAGTACCTCAGGGCCGTAGTCCTTCACGTCACGCATCGAAAGTAACATGGTTGCCAAGCCGCGCTCTTGAGCGTGAATACAC
>NZ_PNDF01000273.1:0-331 GCF_005887195.1 Pseudoalteromonas sp. S1650
GGTTGCTCTGCGTGTTCCGTTGCCAGTGCGTTTGCAATGGGGGCGAAGGCAGCCGCACGCCGCGCAGGCAGTCTTGTGTTGCCATTCTCAATGGCAGGTAACGCTAATCCAGACGAACGTGCTGCACGCGAGAGCTTTAAAACCCGCTCAATGTTGTTTTGTTCTTTATCAAAATTAAGCAGCTCACGAAATGCTGCTAGGTAAGCACTATCGATGGCAATGTCAGACACTTTAGGTGCAGTTGTCACTGGATTTCCCAGAACAAATTGTAGCGCTACTGGCTCAGTCGTTACCTCGCTAACTAAGGTCGTCTCTTTAGCTTTAGGCTCTT
>NZ_PNDF01000274.1:0-275 GCF_005887195.1 Pseudoalteromonas sp. S1650
GAGCGACCAAAGCTCCCTCTTCGCGCCGCAAAACTGCCCACCACGCGCGGCGTCGACGCTTCTCCACAATAACCAGCAGGAGCAGTTTCGTAATAAACGTTGCTGACACCACCTCCGTTTATGACGTAATCTGGTGCGTATAAAAAACCTTTTTCGCGGATGATCTCACCGTGAAGAGACTCTGCTAATTTGTTATTCGCACAACCTGCAATAATTGTTGATTTTAAACGCGGCATAGTCGTGTCATTAACCGTTGCGCCAAGTGCAAATTCTGC
>NZ_PNDF01000275.1:0-366 GCF_005887195.1 Pseudoalteromonas sp. S1650
CAGCTGAAAACCTATTAATGTTGGCAAGTTCGATCTCGATAGGAAAAGCGAGTAAAGATATTGATTTTTTGGCCCGATTACCTATTCCTGATTACATTCCGGATAATCAAAACTCAAAAACTCAAATCAAAGATGAATGCAGTATTTCTGAAAACGGTGTGGTGAATTATTTCGCCATTTCGGTCAGCCCTGTGTTTTCGCAGACGCGCGTTTTAATCGGGGGTGCATTGATTATTAGAGAGATTAGCAAACAACAAGAAGCTGCGAATAAAGTTAAGAGTTTAACTTCGGCGCTTGAGGCAAACGTACGGCTCAGACCTCCGGCAGTTGGCGCGACGACGGCTGAAGCAAGAATGCCCCGCGCGG
>NZ_PNDF01000276.1:0-256 GCF_005887195.1 Pseudoalteromonas sp. S1650
AGTTTTAAACATGATAGCCACCAACCATCATGAGATTGCTAAACCACTCGCGCAAAAGATTATGTTATTCGCTAATAAAGCGGGTGATATTACCTCTCATACATGAGAGCTAACATTGCACATTCGTAATGAACCAAACGACCCCATGCATTGTATTTACTCATTAAGCCTTGCCGTGGTGCTGCAAGGTGCAAAATTGCTATGAGTGGAACACAGTGTACTGGACTGGTCTGGTGTGCAATACTTGTTAAACACT